>CAYQUY010000006.1:0-22688 GCA_964420755.1 uncultured Anaerolineaceae bacterium | reverse complement strand
GCAGCGCGCTGGGCGGGGCAGCCTCGGGGATGGGGAGCTGGCGGTAGAAGCCCTCCGGCAGGTCCTGCCGGACCTGGCGGACGGCCTGGTCAATCAGATAGTAGTTGTCTAGCAGCCACTCGGCCTCAGAGGGGATCTCGAGCTTCTGATCTGCCTCGGAGGCGAAGTGCTGGCGGGCGCGGCGCAGGCCGGCTTCCAGTTCATCGAGACGCTTGAGCAGGGTTGGCTCGCGGCCGCGTCTCGTCGAGGCGTGGCCTTGCGCCAACCGGCGCGCCGCCTCCTCGAGCCCGACGGCATGGCTCGTCGCGGTCTCTTGGGGGGGGATTCCGGTGCCGGCCCCAACTCAACCTGGCCTCAAGGAGCGCATCAATGGCCCCCGGTTTCCCTTACCGCAAGTTCCGCTGCGGTCGGCTCGATCACCTGGCGGGGGAGGTCCTGGACGATCAGAAGCGGCTTGTTGCCATACAGGATGAAGCTGGTGGTCAGGCTGCCGTGCGGCCAACGGGTTCCCCCCGAATAGCCATGGGCACTGAGCGCAACCAGGTCAACTTGCTCCTCCAGGGCGAGCTGTTGCAGGGTGGCGGCAACGTCCTCGCTGACCAACAGTCGCGTCTCTACTGGCAGCGACAATCGGGACCGGAGTTCCTCCAGGTACCGGCTAGCTTCGACCCGGTTGCGTTCGGTGAGCGCATCCGCCAGCGCCTGGTCTTCCCTGGAGGGAGGCGCGCGACGAGGCAGCTCGGGCCTCCGGACCACGTGGGCCAGGATGAGCTGGGACTTGTGCTGAGAGGCCAGCGCGGTGACGAACGGGACGACGCACTCGGCACGCAGGGAGCCGTCCAGCGGGACCAAGATCCGGCGATAACGGAGACCCGTCAGCTCAACGGTCGTAGGCTGGTATGCCGGGACAAGGAGGATGGAGAGATGAGCCCGCGCCAGGATCTTCTGTACGACGCTGCTGACGTTCCAGCCGCTCAAGCCGCTGCGGCCATGCGAGCTCAGGAGGATGAGATCGGCGTGCATGGCCCGGGCGTGATCGATCACGCGCACGGCCGCCTCACCCTCCAGGAGAGCATGCTCAGTGGTCAGTCCTGCATCCCGGAGCCGTTCGGACACGCTTTCCAGGTAGGCCACCGCCTGAGCCTGGCTGTAGTGCCAGTCCAATGGATCGATGGCCTGCGCTCGCCCTCCGGTTTCGGCTTGCTCCACAACCTGGATGAGAGTCACCCTGGCACCGACCGCCTTGGCGACCGACAGGCCATGGGCCAAAACGCACTCTGCTAGTGACGATCCGTCGAGAGGGACCAGGATGTGCTCGAACATGTCGAACCTCCTCGGGGGACCCGCTGAGGCGACGCGGCGAGGATTCGAGCGATGGTGGTGTGAAGGTGACTACGCGGGCGCACTCAGGTCGTCACGGGCGACGGCACGGATGGCCGGTCGTCCCTCGAGCATGTCCCCCAGGGCAAGCTCCGCCGACGCTGCCTGCATGACCTATACTACACCAGATACTTCCGAAGTGCTACTTGCGAGCGGCAGGACACCCCAAGCCGCCTGTCGAGCGGAGGCCTGGATCAAAGCCGATGGCCCGTTTGTCACCGGGCTGAGGCTACCCTCCCTTCCATGCCTGCAGCATCACCCTCACAGACCTCCTCATTTCCCGAGAGAAGTCCGCATCGAACTTGCGGAAGTACATGAGCTGCCCATAGTTTCGGACGCCCTCCGGCTTCTCTCCCCCTTTGCGCATTCGCTCCTGCATGTCCGCAAACATCTCGCTGAATTCGTCTTCATCTAGTCTTCGATAATCGTTTTCGAAGACAATGAACCGCTGGGCGAACCGGGGCGTCAACGGGCGTTCGCGCTGATGCTGGGTGGGATACCCGAAGCAGAGCAGGCAGATGGGGAAGGTGTATGGGGGCAGCTTGAACAGCGCCCTGTGGGTTTCGTAATTCTCCATGATGTCCCCGATGTAGCACGAGCCGATGCCCAACGACTCGGCGGCAATCACAGCGGTCTGGGCTGCGATCAGGGCGTCGCAGCAGGCGAGGAACAGGTCACCCTCTTCGGGCTTCTGCAGCGGTCGCCCTCGCTGCTCACAGAGCCCCTCGACGTCTGAGACAAGGAAGAAGTCATGCCATCTCTGGTAGTCTGCCAGAAAGAGCAAGACGAGCGGCGCCTTGGCGATGAAGGGTTGGTTGTCACAAGTCTTGGCCAGGGTGTCCTTCGCCGCCTGGTCCTTCACCTCAATGATGGAGTACAGCATCATGTTACCGGCCGTCGGAGCACGCAGGGTCGCCCGGAGGATCTCCTGCTTGACTTCGTCGCTGATCTGCCGCTTCTCATAAACTCGGACCGACTTGCGGTTGCGAATGACTTGCATGACCTTGTTCATCGGGCTCATCCCCTTCTGCACGTTGCTGACAGTTCTGCCAATGTCGCCCAGGCGTCAACGAGGACACCCCGAGCTCCGAGAAAGCCCCATCCAGGCTCGCGTGGCTCAGCGACGACCGCGCGCCGCACCTGGCGTCTTCTCAGGCAGCGACGAAGGTTCAGGACGCGGGAGACAAGCGGGCTCGTGACGTCTCGGCCCACGGGCACGATAGCTGCCCTGCCTGCGAAGCATCCGTGCCCCCACGACTCCTCTCGACGCGGCAGAGCCGCCGGGTCGAGCGGCACCCCGGCTCCCGCTCTGGACGCTCTCACGATGTGCTTCGGCTATGCCCTTGCCTCTCGCTCGAGAGCCTCCGCCAGCCCGTGGTAGTTCTCATGCACGCCTTCGCCGATCCCCTCGCGCTCCACCCTCTCGAAGGCCTCGGCAATCTCCGCCTGCTTGGCTGCTGGAATGACTTGGTCTGCCATAGGGAAGAGCGTGCTGTTCTCGATGGCGATATGCTGGCGCATGAGTGCCGCGTAGCCCAAGGCATTTCGCTGGACCTGTGTTCGCGCGTTGACATCCCCGGCCTGCAATGCTTCCGCTGCAGTGCGCAAGGCCCGGGCCAGCCGCCTGGCTTCCTCATGATCGGCGAGCATCACGGCGATGGGACCACCTTCCCTGGGCAACCCGGCCTCCTCCATCGCGGGGAAGAGGATGCCCTCCTCCTTCCGATGGTGACACCCGTCCGCGAAACCCCTGATGAAGTCAGCAGCCTGGGCAAAGAACTCGGCGCGCATCGCCGGGGTCGCATCGAGACGGTTCGCCCCGATCTCGAGACAGGCGATGACACGCATGATGAGCCGGTGCTCTTCCATCAGCATCTCGGTTGCCTGCATGACCATCCCTCCTGTGGCTGAAGCCATCTCCCCACCCTGCAGTCTCACAACCCGCGCAGCCTGCCGCCTTCGATACGAGGCATCGCCGCGGAACTCGGCCCATCTGTGCACGTCTCTTCCGGAGGAGAGGGCGGGGGTGAGGTCGAGTCGTTCACGAGAAGCTCTGCCTCACCCTACCTTCCCCTGGTGGGAGAAGAAGGGCAGCTCCCTCTCCCGGAGGGAGCCCCCTCGGTTCCCTCGGGGGTGCCATGCGAAGGGCAGGGGTGAAAGCGAGTCGACGGTTAGCAGCTCTCCCTCACCCTACCCTCTCCCGCTGGGAGAGGGTTCATCCTTTTCCCCGCACCAAGGAGCTTCCCTCAGTGGTCAGGACCTCCGGCCACGCTACCGGGGAGTGCCACATTGAAGCGCGCCCAGCTACAGTTCGCTGACCGCGACGAATAACGTGATGTCGTCGGATTGTGACGCCGAAGCCGTAAACGCGGCTAGGTCGGCGAGGACATGGGCATGGAGAGCTGATGCTTCGGCGGGAGCGGCAGCTATCGCAGCGGCAAGGCGGGTCAGGCCGAATTGCTGGCCCTGAGCGTTCTCGGCCTCCGTCAAGCCATCGGTGTAGATCACCAGAGCGTCTCCGGGCGCGAGGCGCAACGTCGCGTCGGCCAGGCTCACCTTTTCGAGAATGCCGAGGGCCACGGCGCCCAGGGGCAACATCTCGGTTCTGTCCGAGGCAGAAGCACACCTTACGATCGGCGGATTGTGTCCGGCATTCGCGTACGTGAGGGTCCGGGTTGCCGGGTCCAGGATCCCATAGAACGCCGTCACAAACATGTCGGCCGACGACCGCGCGACAAGATCGTGGTTGACCAGCGTCAGGGCCTCGGCGGGACTGGGGGTGAGACCTGCCTTGGTCCGGATGAGACTATGGGCCATCGCCATGTACAGGGCAGCCGCCACGCCCTTCCCCGAAACATCCGCGACCACGATCCCCCAGCGGCCGCCGCCCAGCGAGAAGACGTCGTAGAAATCGCCGGCGACTTCGCGCGCCGGGCTCCAACTTGCCGCCAGGCCGAAGCGGGGGATGCGCGGCAGCTGGCCCGGCAGCAGACTTGCCTGGACGGCGCGGGCCATCTGGAGCTCGTGTTCCAGGCGGGCGCGATGCAATTGGGCTTGATCATACAGCCGGGCGCGGTCGAGGGCGATCGCGATCTGCCCGCCGAAATCCGAGAGCAGCTCCAGATCGGGCTCGGAAAGCAGCTGCCATTCGTCAGTGGCCACGTTGATGACGCCCAGCGCCTGGCCCCCGGAAATGATCGGGACGGTCGCGTGGTAGGTCAACCCACGAGTGTCGCCCGCGGCGGCGGCCGCGTCTCGCAACCGCGTGCACCTGACGACGTTGATTGCCTGGGTCAACAAGCCGGCGCGCAGGAGCATCTGGCAATGACATGCCGGCGGCCGGCGGAGGTAATAGCGGTCGTCCTGCTCGAGCGCGGGCGGCAGGCCATACGCCGCCCCCAGGACGAAGCCGTGTGGCGGCGGGGTCCCAGAAGAATGGGTGATGAAGTCGCCGTCGCTGAGGAGAGACACCCACGCCGTTCGGAGCCCCATCACCCTGACGACCGTTTCGAGTGCCCCGTTGAGCGCGGTTTCCACATCGACCGAGCGGTTGAGCTCCTCCGCCAGACGGTTCAGGGCGCGGAGCCGGGCGGTCTCGCGCTCCTGCGGACCGCCGGCGACCGCCCCTTCTCGCCGCAGGGCCTCAGCCTGGCTGAAATCAGCTGGATCGAGATCGAGCCTGACGAACGGGCTTGAGTCAATCAGGGCCTCTCCAACAGCCCATTCGTAGAAGCGCTTGAGGCAGGCAGTCTTGCGGCGCAGAGTCGAGGGGTCCTCTGCTCCAATGGCTATGCGCAGTCCCGACAGGTAGGTGCGCACGTCTGCGTCATCGGATGCACTTGGGGTGAAGCTTCTCCGTCGGCTCGCCTGCCATTCGAAGTACCCCCGGACGGCCTCCAGGGTTTCGACATCTCCAGGATCGAGCGTCGCGGCGAAGCGAGCAAGCAAGTCATCCATCATTTCAGCCAAGTTCCAGCAGAGACACCAGCCCCATCAGGCCGGAAAGGTCGACTCGGAAACAGCCGCTGACCTGCCCGGATGCCGGGAGAATCGTTCCCTAGCCCGATAAGAGAGTGATGGAATGATCCGGCGGGGTGCACTGAGGCTTGGCTCGGACCGGGCTCCGCCTCGTCCCACAACCGGTGGCTGGGACGGCGGCCATACGGCCTAGCCCGGATCGGGAGAGCCTCTCCGCCTGATTCTACACGGAGTCTGAGGACGTGGTGCCCGCTTGGGGCACAATCTCCTCACGGGCACTCCTCCCCCCGAAGTCAAGAGGGCTGCCAAACCGGCAGCCCCGTCCCACTTCACTACCATCCCACCAGGGGAACGGGAAGCTTCTCCCTCGTGCCGGCGCCCAGTGCGCCGGCCAGGAACGGAGGCCGCCCCCCTACTCCATGCCCAACACGCTGCAATAGCCGGGGATATCCAGGAAGCCATGCCCGCTGATGTTGAAGGCGATGACCTTCTTCTCCCCAGACTCGCGGCACTTGATGGCCTCGTCAATAGCGCAGCAGACCGAGTAGGCCGATTCGGGCGCGGGCAGCCAACCCTCGGTCTCGACGAACATCTTGGCGCGCTCGAAGACGTACTTCTCGTCGCCAGGGTAGGCGACCGTCTCCAGGTAGCCCTTGTTCCGCAGCAGGCTGATGATCGGAGAGCAGCCGTGATATCGCAGCCCGTCACCCTTGATGGGCTTCATGTCCTTCTGATGGCCCAGGGTGTACATCATCAGCATGGGCGTCATCTCGGCATAGTCGGCGAAATCGTAGCGGTACTCACCTTGCAGGTTGGGCGCCACCTGGCTCTGCGCGGCGATGAACCTGATCTTCTTTCCCTTCTTGAAGACGTCGCCGAAGAACGGAAGGGCGAATCCGCCGAAGTTCGAGCCTCCGCCAAGACAGGAGATCACGATATCCGGATAGTCACCGAAGATCTCGAATTGCCTCTGAGTCTCCAGACCGATGATCGTCTGGTGCATCAGCACATGATTCAAGACGGAGCCCAGGCAGTAGATCGCCTTGGGGTCCTTCTGGGCAGCCTCCAGACCCTCGGAGATCGCAATCCCAAGCGATCCCACGTGGTCGGGATTCTTGTCGTAGAGGGACTTGCCGAACTCGGTGATCGGGCTTGGCGAGGCGTACACATCCGCACCGAGCAGCCGCATCAACCGAAGCCGGTCCTTCTTCCAGTTGTAGACGCTGCGCACCCAGAAGACGGTGCACTTCAAGCCCGTGACTGCCGCCGCATACGCCAACGCAGTGCCCCACTGCCCGGCGCCAGTCTCGGTGGTCACCCGTTCAAATCCCTGCGCCTTGGCGTACCAGCATTGCGCAAGGGCTGTGTTCACCTTGTGGCTGCCGGTTGGGCTGAAGAACTCGCTCTTGTAGTACATTCGCGCCGGCGTGTCCAGCTTCTTCTCAAGACCCGTCGCGCGGAATAACGGCCTCGGTCTGCCTGCCTTGGCGTACAGGTCCATGATCCCCCCGGGAATGTCGATCCATCCCTCAGTTGCGAACTCCTGTTTGAGGCATTCCCCGACCAAGAGGTTCGGCAGGTCTTGCAGGCGCGAGGGCCCTTGCGGAGGGTCTTTATGGGGAGGCAGGGGTTCTGGCAGGTCGGGCAGGATGTTGTACCACGCGGTCGGGAGTTCGTCGTGCTTCAGGTTAACCATCGTGTTCATGCTCGCTGCTCCTCCGACGTTGTTCGGCTCCGATGCTCGGGGAGATATTCCCGGTGAAAAGCCCTTCTGATGTGACACATTCTAGGCGAGCGTTTTCCACATTCGAAGGACAGATGACGTCCACTGTCAGACACCAGTCAAGGCAGTCTCGCTCGAGTATACCCCAGCACGGGAAATGTGCAGGCTACCCGGACTTACCTGCGGTCGCCCCATTTCGCCTGCCCCGTCGTCCTACTCGTGATGATCCGGCGGGTTTGCTCGGGCCTATTCGTATCTAGACTCAAGTAGCCGGCCCCGCCGTCTACAATGGGGCATGGCATGCCTCCACTATTCTGGCGCCTCAGTGTGCCGGAGTAGTCCGATCGTGATGCCTCTCAAGTATGGGGCGAAGGGCCGTGACGGCTGTGGCCCCCCGTCGGTCCTCTACGCCGGCCTTCGCTGCAGGATTTGGTCTTCCATCAATCGATAGAGGGTCTCGCCCGCCTGGGGCACGACAAGGATGCCCTCATCCTGCTTGCCCTCCCACTCGCTCACGTCGATTTTGGCGGGGTCGAGGTAGCCCAGGTTGACTCGCTCGCAGCGTTCGCGGGGAATCCCGGTAGCAAGAGTCACGCGGATGCGAGGGCGTTCCAAGCCGCTTTCCAGATCGAACTCACCGACGCCGCGAAGGTGCGTCGAATGGGCAAGCACAGCCCAGGGGTAGCCCCGATAGCGGTCCCACTGCTTGACGAAGTAGTCCCGCACGTGATACCCGACCGTGTCGAGGATCTGCCCGTGAGTATAGGAGATCTCCGTGATATGCGGCGCGTAGATGATCACCTCTCCGCCATCGGCGGTCACCGCTTCCACCTTATACATGCCCTTGGCGGCGGTCCAAAGGTCCTCATACATCTCCGGCATGATCGACAGGACTTTCGTGAAGGGTCTCTCCACGTAGACGACGTGGCGCCCAGCCGATAGCAGCGCCGCCTGCCGCCAGGCCGCTTCGGGCGTCCCTGCATAAAGACCGGCTAGCCCCTCCTTCGTGACGACGAGGGCAAAGCACAGCTTTGGCACCGTCACATACGAAGCCGCCCGGTCGATCACGGCCCGTACGGGCGTGTCGAGTCTGCCGATGGTTTGCAGGCTGGTGATGAGCGCTCCCAGCCAATGGGTGAGATTGATGACCTCCGGGCCACTGACGCCCGGGAACAGATATTTGTTGCCCCCCGAAAAGCCCACCACCTCGTGCGGGAACACGGGTCCGCAGATGATGATCAAGTCACAGTCCAGCACCATCCGGTTGATGGTGACCTCGACATCTTGTGAGAGCCTCCCCTTCGTCAACCGTTCGATTTCGTCCGCCCGGATGGTGCCAAGTGCCGAGCAGGTGTCGGGCAGATCCCAGCGATGGTTAGCGACCGTGACGCCGGAGAACTTCGCCGCCCACTCCTGGGGCTTCACCCCTACTAGCGCATTCAGTGCCTCCTCGCCCATCAGGCGGTGAGTCCCCAAGGCGACCAAGTAGCCCAGGGAGGCCACCCGACCGCGCAGCAATTCATGGAACATCCGGAAGAAGAGCGGCAGCGGCGCCGTCCGGCTGCCATCCGGGACGATGACCAGGACCCGCTTGCCGTCGAGGTCAACCTTGGCCAGCGCCTCGGCCGTCAGAGCTCGCACTTCGGACTCCGTCAGCTGACCGACCTCGTAGCCTTTCCCCGCCAACACTTCACCATCCGGTTCACGGCTCATGTCCGACGCACCTTCTCCCTCCGGCGACGCGGGATCATAGCAGAAGACAGGGGATTCGTTCGTGGGTGCCGACCCGGATTCTGGGCCTGGCCGCGAAACGGACGCCCGCTCTGCGTCCGTCCTCCGCCGTCCAACCGCCACGACCTCTTGTCTCCAGGCCGGCTAGGAAGTGGCGAGGCTTCAGGCCCACCTCCTGGCAAATGGTGACTGCATGTCGGCGTACCCCTCGCCCCGGCATTCACGTCACTGTCTAGACACCGCTGTAGGCTGAGAAGCCTCCGTCGACGGGGACGATCACACCGGTGACGAACGCCGACGCGGGCGACAGTAGCCAAAGCAGCGTGCCCAACAGATCCTGCGCATCGCCAAATCGACCCATGGGCGTGTGGTCGAGGATGGTGCGGCCGCGCTCGGTCAGCTCCCCCGTATCCGGTCTGGTGAGCAAGAATCGGTTTTGTTCGGTGAGGAAGAAGCCCGGCGCGATGGCGTTCACGCGGATGCGAGGCGAGAACTCTTGAGCCATGTACACTGCCAGCCACTGGGTGAAATTGCTCACTCCCGCCTTGGCGGCCGAATAGGCGGGGATGCGGGTCAACGGACGGAAGGCATTCATCGACGAGATATTCACGATTACCCCATCGCCTCGCTCCGCCATGCCCCTGCCAAAGACCTGGCTTGTCAGGAATGTGCCGAGTGTGTTGAGATCGAAGACGGAGCGCAGCGCCTCCTCGGGCAGGTCGAAGAACGAAAGGTCCTGGCTCGTCGTTGCCTTCGGGTCATTGCCGCCGGCAGCACTGACCAGCATGTCGACAGGGTTGCCTGACCAAGCTCGGATACCCGCCTCCGCCTCGAGAAGCGTGTCCCGTTTCAGGACGTCGGCGTAGAGGATCTTGGCGCGGCCCGGGCCTCGGCTGAGGCGGTCAAGCAGTCGGTCGGCAAGTTCAGGGGCCCGATCAAGGATCGCCACGTTGCCCCCGCAAGCCACCAATGTGCAAGCCATTTCCCCGGCGAGAATGCCAGCACCGCCGGTGATCGCGACGGTGTGGCCAGTGAAGTCATAGAGCTTGGATAGATCGGCAACGTTCATGTCACATCCCGCTCTGCAAGAGAGCCCGAAAATGCCTGCTGAGGTGGCTCTCCAGCCTTTGACAGTACCCTTCCTCATGCTCGGCGAGAACTTCCTTGATGCGGTCGCCGAAACGCGCCAAAGCCGAGCCAAAGGTAGCGTGTAGCATCTGGCGGGCATCGAATTGCTCGAGCACGCCAGGCAGGTCCCTATCGCTCAGATTTCGAGCCTGCGGTGCCCGGGCCGGATCGGCAGAGAGATGATACGTGGCTCGGTCTTCACCGTAGCGCTCGAACGCCAGCACATAGATCCTGCGAAACAGACTTGGAGTGACCGCGGCAATCACACGCAGCGCCTCCAGGTAGCTAGTCCCGGCCGTCTTTAGGTGCACCAGCCGGCCTGCCTGCCGGGAGAGGATGGGGTACAGGCTGAACTTGTCGGAACCGGAATGGAGGCTAATCTTGTAGGGTCCCATGGACCTGGCGATGGCGGCATGCTGAGCCAGGCTGGCCTCGAACTCGCGCAGGTCCCCGATGTAGTCGACGCCCTTCTCAAAGGAGCCGACATAGCGCGGCGCGAGGCTGACCCAATGCACCTCAAGCCGCCTCAGTTCGTTGACGACGAAGTAGTGTTCCAGCGGGCTGGTGGGCGTCTCCGTCTCGTCCAGCGAGATCTCCAGCTCGAAGGTCTTGTATTGGGCGGAAAGGTGGCGGTACATCGAGACGATGTGGGCGATTGCTCGACCGTACTTGCTCGCGGCTCGCAGCAGGGCTTCCTCAGAGAAGGTCAAGTCCAATCCGCCATCGAGCCGAAAATGCTTCCCCACATAGGCTGATTGCAGGTCGTTGGGCGCCGCCTTCAGCGCTTCCCAGGGCAAGGTGTTGAACTTGTCCTGCAGCGATGAGAGGGGGGCGGTATGGGCCTGCCCGTCCACGTGATCGCCCGGGTCGAAGGTGAAGAAGGTGTACCCTGCGGCCACAAAGGCATCAACGTGCTCGAAGGTCTTGAGATGGTCGGCATCCGCGCCCCAGCGTTCGTGCCATCCTTCCTGGAGAACGCCCCACATAGCGTCATCGAGGACACCCTGGGGGGAGCGGCCTGTGCGGGCGTTCTCCCGCACGGATTGCTGGGCGAAGATAGGGACGATACCTGCGACCTGGCGCAGAGCTCGGACGTGCCCCGGCGTGGCCAGTCCTATGCGGTCGCCACAGCCGACGGAGCGAGCAAGCCCCAAGGCTTGAGGTCGCAGCCAGGGAAGTCGCTCACGCAGGGCAGCGGCATTCGAGGAGGTGAGAGGGCAGAGACGCACCTTGCCTCGCCGCCTGCCCTCGAAGCTGCCTGCCTTGCCGATGACGCCCAGCAGTTTGCGGTGACCATCCCGAGCCAAGAAGTACGTTGCGCCCTCGGCCTCTGTCACCGACCGAGGGTAGACTTGCAGACCCGTCATCCGCTCCAGCGTCTCAAGCATCCCGGAGCCCCTCTTCGACCCGTCGCAGATGAGCGATGGCACGTTGCGCCGAAGTATCCGCGTCGGGCAAGGGCAGGAACTCGCCGGAGACGAACCCCTGGTAGCCGGTAGCCGTCAGGGTTCCCAGGATGGAGCGGAAATCCAGGTGACCTGCGCCGGGATGCCATCGGTTGGAGTCAGCAGCGTGGAAGTGGAATAAGCGATCGCTGCAGGCGAGGATGCTCGCTTCGATCGATGGCTCCTCGATATTCATGTGAAAGGTATCCAGAAGCAGCCCCAGGTTGTCGGCGCCGACTCGCTCAATCAGGTCCAAGCCCTGGGCAACGGTATGGACAAGATCGGTTTCGTAGCGATTCAGCGGCTCGAGAGCGAGGCGAATGCCCTCCCTGGCCGCATCTGAGCTGCATGCTTGCAGGGCCTCGATCAGATAGGCCGTGGATTGGTCCCTCGAGCTACCTTTGGGCGTCATCCCCCGAAGAAGGCCGATGATGATGACCGCACGGAAACGCGCCGCGAGCGGCACGTGGCGCCTCACGCGTTCGACGGCAGCGGCACGCACGAGGGGATCATCGCTGGTGAATGACAGTCCCTCTTCAGTCCAGGCCTGCCCCGTGCCAATTGCCGGCACGGCCAGCCCGTGAGAGGTGACGATGCGCGCCAACTCGTCGGCGTCTACCTGGCCGGCATCGCGGATGGCTAGCTCGACGCCATCGTAGCCCCAGGCGGCCACCTTGGCGACGTTCGCTTCGAGGCTTCCTTTCAAGGCCACCGCCTGGAACTGGGCAGCATGAGTCGAGACCACGAGGGACAGCTTCACGTCTATGGTTCTCCCGAATTGGCCCCCTCAATTCCTCCCGAGCTCCAGCCGGAGGCGCCACGCTTCCTCGTCCGATGGACAAGACGACCCGCGCTCAGAACGTAGAGCGCTGCCCGATCAGAGGCAGTTGGTAGACCGGCTTCCACCCCTCACTCATTGGTTCGAGCAGGTACGGCTTCATGTCCTCATCCGTGCGCAGGGTGACCTCCTCGACGGGTGGGACCGTTCCGGGCGGGAATGCTCTGAGGATGTCGTCTATCAGGATGCTCAGATAGCGGAAGATGGCCGCGAGCGGACGCTTGGCCTTCCAGGCCTCAGCATCCGCAGCGTTCCCCACGACCCCTTCGGGGGTGGCGACGATTTCGATGGCGAAGTGCCCCTGCCCCTCTGACCAGCGGCTGGGGCGCCCAAAGGGATCTACGGATGTATCGAAGTGTCCATCCGGCAAGTACGGCCTGCCCTTGGTGTTCACGGCAGCCTTCATGTCTACCAGTTCGGGGTGCAGGAAGAGCGCCAGCGAAGTCTCGGCTTCCTCGGCGTGCACGAAGTTGGATCCCCAGCTCCCGCCGCGGTCTCGCGTGTAGAAGAACTCACGGACGGCTCGATGCCAGTCGATGACGCGGAAGATCCCTGGTAGCTGATAGCGCTTCTGGAACTCCTGGATAGTGGACTCCAGCATCCACAGATGGCCGTGGTTGTTCAGGATGATCTGCTTGCGCCAACCGTCGTTCCACAGGCCCAGCATGACGTCGATGAGCAGCTCGCGCGAGATGTCCTCTCGGATGGGCACGGTTCCAGCCATCCCATAATGATGGTAGGGGTGCGATCCGTAGAAGAGCGGAGGCAAGGCAATGGCGACGGGGTACCCCTTGGCTTTGGTGTAGCGGCGCACGCCCTCCGCAATCTGGCTCACGTAGAGGGTGTCGGCCGCACTGGCGAGGTGCATACCATGCATCTCGGTGCAGCCGACGGGGACAAGCACGACGTCGTTCTTCCGTCGTTGCTCAACCAGCTGCTTGCGAATGGTCGTCTGGATATAGGAATCCGGCTTGCCCCACTCGACCGGAGACGGCACGCCGTATTCCGCCAGGATGGCATCGATCTTCTCATCGCTGGCCTCCCAGATCTCTTTCTTCATGCGTCCTATGGCATTGTCCTCGAAGAACACCGTAGCGTTGCTGCTAGCAAGCCAGCCTTTGGGCACGTCTTTGCCTGACATCTCAATCATCCTTTTCACTTGTATTTCAGGTGTCACCTGACCGGCCCTTCCCCTGGAAGAAGGAGGCGTTGACCCTCCTAGTGCGGCTTGACCATGATCTTCCCGTCGGTGCGCGAGACGGATCTGGCGATGGCATCCACGACACCATCCAGCTTGTATCGAGCTGTGATGATCGGGCTGAGGTCGAGCCGTCCCGAGGCGACCAGGCGAATAACGTTGGGGAAATTCTCGTCCCCTGAGTGTCCCTGCGAGCCGTAGACCTGGCTGCGGCGGACCTGCAGCGTCTCCAGGTACATGGGCACGCGCTTGGCGGCCCTTCCCACTTGGATGATCTTGCCATTGATCGCCAGGGCCTTCTCCATCTCGGGGATCGAGAGTTCGGGCGCGCCGGCGGCCTCGTAGTGGAAGTTGAAGCCCTCGCCCTTGCTCAGGTCCATCAACACCTCATGCGGCTTCACCTCACGTGGGTCGTAGACGTGGTCTGCTCCTACCTTCTTGGCCAGCTCCCGCCGCGGCGGGGAGATCTCGAAGGCCACGATCATGCCTGCCCCGGAGGCGGCTGCCAGCCCGATGGCGGCCAAGCCAATGGGGCCTGCCCCGTATACCGCGACGTAGTGACCGGGCTTGAAGCCCCCGCCCCGGGCGAACATGGCGTTGTAGGATACGCTGGTTGGCTCACACAGCGCTCCGACCTCGTACCCTTTTTCTTCACTACCGAAGCGCTCCGCGATGGCATCGATCTTCCAGCAGTACTTCTCGTCCACGGCGATGTACTCGGCGAAGGCTCCAGGGATCGTAAAACCGATCTCCTCTAGGTTGACACAGTGGTTCGGGAATCCGTTGCGGCAAGGGGTGCAACGGCCGCACCAGATCATCTCCTCCACGGTCACCATGTCCCCTACCTTGAGCATGGTCGCATTCTTGCCGAGCTCGACCACTTTGGCAGAGAATTCGTGACCGGTGACGGTGGGGAACCGGGTGAGCCCCGGATACAGGATGTACTTCTGGTCGTCAGTCTCGTAGAAGTGCATGTCCGAGCCGCAGACGCCGCAGGCCTGTACTGCCAGAAGGACCTCGTTCGGGCCGGGCTTCGGGTCGGGCCACTCGCGCACTTTCAGAGTCGGGTGACGCCAGATGCTGCTTCCAGTGATCGCTTTGCGAGTCTCCTTCTCCCAGTCCGACACCTTGTAGCCCGGTCTGGGCTCCCACTTTGCGTCAAGCACCAGGGCTTTCATGTCTCATCCTCTCCTTTACCCAGATTCGCCCCGGTCGCACGCCAGCCGGCGTGGGGACCAGGGACGTTATTCATCCGATCTCGCTCAATTTGACAGGTCGATTCTCCCGGGACGACTTCAGGGCCGCGATGGCCATCGCGACGGGGATACGAGCGTCGATGCCGGTTACGGGGGGAACCCTATCCTCCTGCACGCACTCGATGAATTCGCGCACCTCCGCAATGAAGGACTCGGCATAGCGCTCAGGAAAGTAGTAAAGGGGTTTGGCTGAATAGACACCGTCGGCATCGCTCAGGACCGCCAGGTCAGGAGTGGGGTTGGAGACCACGATCCCTCCCTTGGAGCCGAAGACCTCGATTCGCTGATCGTATCCATAGACTGCCTGGCGGCTGTTGTCGATGACCCCTATGGCGCCGTTCTCATAACGCAGGACGACGACCGCGGTGTCGATATCGCCCAACTTTCCGATCGCCGGGTCGACCAGGACAGTCCCGATCGCATAGATTTCCTCCACATCGCTGCCGACCAGGTAGCGAGCCATGTCGAAATCATGGATGGTCATGTCCGCAAACATACCGCCCGAGCGCTCGACAAAGCCGAGAGGAGGCGTTTTCGGATCCCGGCTCGTAATGCGAACGATATGAGGCGTACCGATCTTTCCGTCGGCCACCATGGTACGCGCTTTCTTGAAGCTGGGGTCGAAGCGCCGATTGAATCCAATCTGAAGCTTGACGCCAGCCTTCTCAACCGCCTTGAGCGTGCGATCGATCCTCTTCAGGTCGTAGTCAATCGGTTTTTCGCAGAAGATGTGCTTGCCGGCTTGAGCGGCCTGCTCGATGAAGGATGCGTGGGTGTCCGTGCTGGAGCAGATGGCTACTGCCTCGATCTTCGGATCGTCCAGGATATTTCGGTGGTCCTTTAGGGCTGAGGGGACGTCGAAGTCGGCGGCAAGCTTCTCGGCTGCCTCGAAGACGACATCCGCAACCGCAAGCAGACTCACTCCCCGGACTCGGTGGGCCAGCGTCTCGGCATGGAGACGACCGATTCTGCCCGCCCCGATGAGCCCGACATTAACAGTTCTTTCCATGGTGATGCCTCCCTTCGCTACACCCATCAGGATGGAATTGGGTGCTCTTGAATCCGCCTATTCTGCGATCAACGTGATCCTTCACTGAAAACGGGCCATCTATGTCCTGCCGTGTATCCACCTACGCATCGTACCTATCGTGGATAAGGTCTTCGACCTCTTTGATCGAACGATTGAACGGCCCAAGAGTCTCCATCTTGAGGCTGGTGACAGCCGCTGCCCAGATGCCCGCTTCGGCTGGGGGCTTCGTCAAACGCATGGCAACGTAGGCACCGATACAAGTGTCGCCGCGTCCGCTTCGCCCATCCAGATTCCTTGGATAGAACCTCGCGGCGTGGAATTGCCCTTCGGCGAGCACGAGCAGACCGTCCTTGTGGGTCAGAACAATCTCGGCCCGCCCCATTCGGGCAAAGGCCACGGCGGCTTCGCGGATGTCACTTTCGCCGGTGAGAAACTCAGCTTCCACCGCATCGGCCTTGAGAATGTCGAGGTGAGCCAGCGTTGCGTTCATCTCCCCCCAGGGCTCATATTCCAGACGCTGACCCCGCAGCACGCGAACGAAGCCCTGAGCATCCGCCGCCAGGAGGGTATCCTTCTCATCCATCGCCTCGATGACGTCCAGGCCGACCTCTCCTCGTAGGCTTGTGCCAATCACTACGGCCTTCGCCTTCAGGTTCTTCACTTCGTTCACCGTGATCGAGCCTGCCGTGCTCGTCACAGACAGATGCCGAACGTCTGGATCGTTCGTCGGGTATTCGAGCTTCATGCAGGTAGACTCGGGAGCGTAGATTGCGCGGCAGTCGATTCCAGCCTGAGTGAGCTTCTCCACGACCCGCGCATGTTCTTGGGCCAGGCGTGTGACGACGGCGGTCTTCAATCCGAGACGGGCGGCTGCGTGTGCGGCGTAATTGACGGCCCCGCCGTCCACATACCTGACCCCCATTGGAGACACAATGGTGTCTTTCGTGTAGTTCCCTATGCAGAGGACATCGTAGACTTGATCGGCGTTCATGATGTGACCGGAACACGATGGAGACAACCATGCTCGACGAGGAACCTCAGACCCGCTTTGACTTGATCCGTTGTGTTATCCGGATCCACCTCGAGGGTTCGGAAAGCGCCTGCCGGCAGGTAGGTCGCCACCATGTCGAAATCGACCTCTCCCAGTCCGGGCGCATGGTGATCGGATATCCCGATGACGTCATGAAGATGGGCCCCGATCATGCGGGAAGCGTACCGTTTGAGCCAATCTTCGTGAGGGTAGAAGCCCAGACGATCCAGGGTCTGGGCATGGCCGACATCGTAGATGAAGCCAAGCTGATCCGGCCCGGCCAGACTGAGCAGGACACCCATTTCATCCAGGCCGGGAATGTCCACGTAGTGGTAGCGATTCTCCAACCCGAGACGGACATCGAAACGGGCCGCATACTCCAGCAACTCGACCAGACTCTTCTTCACCGCCTCCAGGCACGGGCCAGCAGCCCCGGCCCTGGATTTCACGAGTCGATCAAGAACCTCTCGGTATTCCCGGGAACCGCTCTGGCCGTTCCGGTAGATGGCCCGCAGGCTGTCCTCAAGAGCGGGGTCCGACGGCACGTTGCCCGCATGGACGACCACGGCCTGTGCCTGCACGTCATGCGCCAGGTTAATGCTGGGCTTGATGGACTCGACTCCCTTTCTCCGGTTCTCTTCCTCCTGTGCCGAGATGAGCCAATCGTGGGTGTTTTGGAATTCGCTTGAGAACTCGGCCGGGCAAGGCTCGTGGACGCTGCAGAACCGAGTGCTCGTCAACTCGACGCCGGCCAACATCGCAGCCGTAACCTGATGGTTCAGCTCAATCGTGGAGAACCCCAGCCGAGGCGCGGCCAAGAAGAAGTCCCCGAGAGAAGGGAATTTGCCGTTCGCCCACATGGTGGAGAAGGCGACGTCATAGAGAGGCAGCTCGCCTTCCGGCCTCATAGCTCCTTCTTCGCCGTGAGGGGGAAAGATCTCGAGGAGGTCCTTGAGATTGTCGACGACGTGTTCGGGGACGTACGAAGGATCCACTGGCCGCATGGCAGCTTCGCGGGGATCGCACAACATGACTGTCGTGGCAAATCCGGACCTCTTTGCGGAGGCGACAGTGCGGTCGGGGCAGACGCCGAAGTAGGCGCATCTTTCAGGCGGAATCCCCATGCGCTGCGTCGCGGCCTGCAGGACAGCCGGATCCGGTTTGCGCCTGCCGAATTCGCAGGACAGGACAACCGTCTCAAGGCAACCCGAGATCCTCAACGCCCCCAGGGCACGGGGGATTTCCAGGCTGCTTGTCGTATTGCTGACCAGCCCCAGGCGATAGCCGCGCCGGAACAGCTCGAGGACAACCTCTTTGGTTTCAGGTGGGATGGCACTTGCGCCATTGGCGTCGCGCCAGATCTGATCGACCTGAAGTGCGAGGCTCCTGACCTTGTCCGCAGGCCACTCCGGAAGCATCCACTGCGTCCAGAAGTCGACTTCGTTCAGTTCGACCAGGGTCTCTTCAGACCAATGCTTGTAGGCCTTGGCCCGGTGTGATAGCAGTGTGCTGAAGTCTCCCGGACGGACGTCAGAACCGAGGAGCTCAAAGATCTGACGAACGTGCTGGCTTCTCCATCCCTCGTCTCGTTGGGCGGTCCTCCTCAGCAGTCCATCTATGTCAAGCACCACGGCATCAACGCCACACGTCATCAGCGATACCTGCCTGGCTCAATCGTTCGTCGACTGCGCCACAAGGGGCACCCTCAACAGGTCGCTGAACTTGTCGACATGGAAGTCCGCCGCGACCGGTTCCTCGCACTTGAGTGCGATGGTCCTCATTCCAGCGACTCTGGCGCCATCCAGTTCAGAGGCCTTGTGCCCCACGAAAACGGCTTGATCGGAGGGAAGACCGAGCTGCTTCAGGGAAGCTTGGAAGATTCCTGGGTCGGGCTTCCGGATTCCCAGCTCATTGGATGAGACGATCGAATCCCATACGTGCCCGAATCCGCCACGCTCAAACCAGCCGATCTTCACATGGACGGGGAACGCCGAGTCGGTGATGACACCGAGCATGTAGCCCATACCCTTCAGGGAATTGAGGGTCTCCCGAACACCTTTGAAGAAGATCACACGATTGTCCTCCTCATCCATGATCCGCATTCCACGCTCGATATGCTCGGGCTCGGTGACTCCGTAAAGGCGCAGGATGGCCTCTCGGCATTCGTCCTGCCCGATCAAGCCCCGGCAAGCCTGATGCCTAAGTGCCTCCATCTTGTCCAAGGGGATCTCGTCGGGGTCCAGGCCCAGATCACGCAGGAATGCCTTCAGCCTCCGCCTTCGATCGCGGCGGTAGTACAGAATGCCTTCAGCATCAAAGAAGAACGCGCTAATCCCGCGGTGAGACGTTCGCCTAGAGGCAGTCTGCGATATTGAGCGGTCCTGTTCCGCCCTCAGGATATCCAGAAGCTCGGTCATCTGGCCAATGACGGCGTCCGGAGTATCCCCGGTGTCTTCCTCCCCGTCGTCAAAATCATGACGGATCTGAATGGCAAGCCCGAATCCGGCTCTATGGGCTCCGACGACATCCCGGGCAATGCGGTCGCCTACGTAGAGGGACTTGCCGGTTGGGACGTTCGCCAGACGGGCGGCGTAGTGAAAGATGGCGGGATCCGGCTTTCGCCGACCGTACTCGCTCGAAAGAACCACCGGGTTGAAGTAGCGACGGATGCCATATCGGTCCAGGCTGGTAGGCACCTGCCCGCGGCTACACACATTGCTGATGAGGCCGATCCCTAGGCCCATACGTTGGATGGCCTCCAGCACGCCTGGGACTTCCGGACGCAACATGCGGTCATAATAGCGAGTCTCGACCCACAGCATCAGATCTTCGGAGACTGCCGACACCGCTGCCGGATCGACATCATAGTCGGCCAGAATGAATTCCTGCCAGACACGTGCTGCAGGCAACTCCTCGAGACTCTTCAGGCTCCACTGGTGATAGCTCTCCAGGCCTTGGCTGACTACCTCGAAGAGGTGTTCGTTGTTGAGGTTCAGCTCGACCCCTACAGACTGCAGTCTGCGACTGATCTCCGGGGTTGCTTGCAGACGCGACTCCCGCGTGAACGAGAATGTCTCGATCGTCCCTCCCATGTCGAAGAATACGCTACGGATGGCCATTCCACGCTCTCTGGCGCTCGACAACCGCCGGTCGTAGACGTCGGTCAGGTTCGGAAGTCCGCTGTCAGGCCGCGGGACCGGTGGCCCGCAACTTCCTGCCCTCTTCACGCAGAGTTCTTTGGACACGGACAAAGTGCGTCCGTGTCCAAAGAGACTCCTTCGGTTTCTACCCGGCTCCTTCTACGGGGCGCTAAGCAGGCTGACGGCCCAGAAATCGCGCACTTGGGCGGCCCACTGCCAGTCGAACACAGGATTCATGAGCCAGGTCTCCGCCATCATGTCAGCAAAGGGTATGCTGCCCTCGGGAAGCGTCCAATCCGCGACTGCAGGGTAAGTGCCCAACCTGTTCCAGGGTGCATAGCCTTCCGGCGTGAGAGCGAATCGGATGAACAGTTTGGCTGCATTGGGGTGCGGAGCGAAATTGGCGATGGCCAGGTAGTTGGTCTTCATGATGCCCAGGACCGGGTCGAGGCCCAGGCAGGGCATCATAGCTATTTCGCCATCCATGGTGCTGGTGATGCTGTCGTAGCCGGTCCATCCCATCCCCGGTTCTACCGTTGGATCCATGCGCAGCGACGCAAATGCCGCATCGACCTCATCGCCACCGGGCTCAACACCGGGATGATTCTGGGCCAGCCTCCTGAGAAACAGCCAGCCCGCGTTTTCGGGCGCAACCCCAAAGGCATCCAACTGAGCAGCTTCGTCCGTTGTCCAATCCCTGCCGTAATAGGCCTGGTAGGCCGCAGCCATTTCGTCCGCGTGTTCTACGATTGTGGCCCATTTGGCCATCGTGCTGACATCAGATATCGGATCCTCGATGTAGACTCTCCCCTCGAACTCCGGTTCGGTCAACGCCCACCAGTTGGTGATCGGGCAGCCTTCCGGGTGAATCTCGCTGTTGTACCCCCAGACGTCGACCGAGTGCCGCTCCACCGCAAACGGTTGCTCTGGCGTCAATTCCGGCTCCACCACTCCCGGCGGCACATACGACCAGATCCACTCATTGGGCACAAACTGCCCGTACAGTATGTGACCATCGCTGTTGAACCAGACATCTCCGACGACATTCCCGGCTTGCTGCTCCGCGGCCATCTTGGTGGGGATATCATCGGTATCGCCACCCTCAAGGGCGATGTCCGGGTAGAGCGCGTTCCATGCGTCGAGTAGTCTCGTGAACCTGGAGGAGTTGGCATAGACGACCACACTCCCTTCCAGCCTCGCTGCCGCCTCGACCGCTGCCCAGTCTTCGGTGGCCGGCTGGTACGGTCCGAGACCATTCGCCCTTGCCCATTCCTCCGCCGCAGTGAGAGGAACTTCGGTGGGGGCCTGAGTGGCCGGAGGCCGCGTTGCCGAGGGCTGAGGTGCACCCGTCGCTACCGGCGATGGCGTGGCCGGCGCGCCACAGCCCGCAATGAAGCTGACAAGCAAAGCTATGGTCACGACCCTTACGAGCGCTTTCATATCCTCCTCCTTGCATATCTTCAGGAAACCGGTATGGTGAACCAAGGTTGTCTTATTGATGGTCCTTCTTTCCGCCTCCTTTCGCTTTGGCAGTTGGCAACACTCGCTGGAGACAGCAGGACGGTTCATGCAATTTCCTGGGAGCGATCAAATTGCCACTTTCTTTATCATACAGGTTGAGCTTTTCCGGATTGAATTTCAGCCAGATCTTGTCGTCCAGCCCAATCTTGCTGATGCCTGCCTCCCGGACAGTGATTTCTATGTCATCCAAACGCGCGATGACGGTTGTGTCGGCCCCCGATGGCAGGACGGAATAGGCGCTGAACTCCACGGCCCCTGGGACGGGTTCGACTAGGACGGCAATATCCTCCGGCCTTATGGCAACCACCACTTTTCCGGAGGCGTTGTGCGTATCAACTGCTATCCTGAATCTACCCAAGTCCACCGAGCCATGCTCACCCACGACACCCTCCAGCAGGTTCACCTTGGGATTGCCAATGAAATCGGCCACAAATACATTGGCCGGGTAATGGTAAACGCTGTCGGGGGTGCCCAGTTGCTGAAGAACGCCTTCTTTCATCACGGCAATATCGGAAGACATGGTCAACGCTTCTACCTGATCGTGGGTCACGTAGATCGTGGTGGCTCCGGCAACATAGTGCAAACGTTTGAGTTCCGCCCGCATGTCCATGCGCAGACGGGCATCCAGGTTGGAGAGCGGCTCATCCATCAAGAAGACTTTGGGGCGATAGGCTAGCATGCGCGCCAGGGCAATGCGCTGCTGCTGCCCGCCGCTCATCTCGCGAGGATACCGGTCTTCATATCCTTCCATCCGTACTTCGGCAAGCGCCTCTCCTACCCTCTTCTTCATTTCTTCCTTGGGGAGTTTCCTGATCTCGAGGGCGAAGGTCATATTCTTGTAAACGGTCATGTGAGGCCAGAGGGCATAGCTCTGGAAGACCAGCCCAAGGTCCCTCTGCCCCGGGGGAAGGGAAACTCCCCGCGAGTATGAAAACACGAGTTCATCCCCGATATAGATTTCACCGCCATCCGGGTCTTCCAAACCGGCGACACAGCGCAGCAAGGTCGTCTTGCCGCAGCCGGAGGGACCCAGCAGGGTCAGGAATGAACCAGCCTCGGCGGTCAGACTGAAGTCATTAACTGCGACGACATTACCGAAACGTTTGGCGAGGTTCTTGATGGTGATGGTTGTTGCCATGGTTTCTCTCTACATTCCAAGGCCTTTTTGAAGACTGCCGCCCTTGAAGCGCCCGATGACAAAGTTGCCAAGCGTTACGATCGCGATCAGGATCAGAATGACCGCGTTCGCCTCCTGGGCGTCTCCATTTTCGGTGTACTGCATGGTCTGGC
>CAYQUY010000005.1:0-24082 GCA_964420755.1 uncultured Anaerolineaceae bacterium | reverse complement strand
AACTCATACGTATACCGAGTTGGACGCACGACGACTTGCACGAAAGGCTTCCCCCACATCACCCCGACACTCCCCCATCCCACCGCCATCGCATTGAAGTGACCTTTCGCGAAGTCCCCTGACGTGAGGACCAGGTGCTGGACGCCCCAGAGATGCTGCGGCCTCAGGATGAGCTTATCGATGGGAATTGGATGACGCGTCATGACACGACTCCTGGTGGACTTGACAGCCGCCCGGCCTCACAGGCCAGCCGGCAGTCGCTCACGGCCGTAGCCGGGTGGCTGCTTTGCGCACGAGTGATCCTGGCCCTGCGGCGGCTTCATTGCGTCGGCCCGGCCTCGATCCCCGCCAGCCTCTTGGCCAGTCGGACCCTCGCCTCAAGGTCGGTCAGCCGAGCGAGCATGATCCGCTGTGCCTGCGGCGACCCGGCCCCATGGAGTGACTCGGTGAGATAGCCCGCCGCCCCTGGCCCCAACGTGAGATTCTCTAGCAGCCTAAGCATCCGGCAGCGCTCCTCCGTCGTGGACAGCTCCGTGCCGCGCAGGTACTTGTCCAGGTAAGGCCCTATCTCGGGGTTGGCCAGATCCTTCAGCGACGGCAGCGTGACGAGCAGGCCACCAGCGATATCCTGCGTTAGCCGGGCGATCTCGTAGGGGAAGCGCGTCACGTTCAGCTTGCACACGTTGGCCAGGATCGGATCCATAAGGTAGGTGCCCGAGGCCGTCGGCTTGCCTTGCGCCGAGCATGCGATCCCGCACGCGTAGATCGTCTCGTTGAGGTGAATCATCTCAACGATCTTCTCCTTGACGTGCGAGGCCTTGTCCGTGCCCTGGTAGCGGGCCAGCGACTGCGCCGCCCCGATGATCACGTCGCCCACGCCCGACTTGCAGCCGCCGTAGCTTTGACGGTGGTAGCCGGCGAAGCGTTCGACGAGCATCCCGCTGAAGGCGTACTCCCCTGCCATGAACACGCGCTCCCATGGCACGAACACATCATCCAGGATGATCACCGCCTCATGCCCGCCGAACTCCAGGTTGCCCACGTCGGGCTGTCCCGCTTCTAGCCGGCGCGTGTCCGAAGCCTGGCGTCCGTGGATCATGAGGACGCCATGCGCGTCGGCCGGGACGGCAAGGGCCACGGCATAGTCCCGGTCCTCTTCTGAGAGCGACTGCGTGGGCATGACGATGATCTCGTGCGAGTTCAGAGCTCCGGTCTGGTGAAGCTTGGCGCCGCGCACCACAATCCCGTCTGGCCTCCTGTCCACGATGCGGACGAACAGATATGGGTCCGCCTGCCGCGAGGGCTTCAAGCTCCGATCACCTTTGGCGTCGGTCATGGCGCCGTCCACCACCAGGTCATGCTCCTGGACGTGCTCCAGGTACCGCCGGAATCGGGCGTGATACTCCGTGCCCAGCGCCTGATCCATCTCATAGGTCACCGAGTCGAGGGCGTTGAACGCGTCCATCCCCACGCACCGCTGGAAGCAGCAGCCCGTCATCTGGCCAAGGAGGCGGAGCATCTTGACCTTGGCGACCAGATCGGCCGTGCCCTGATGTAGATGCGTGAACCGGTTGACCTTCTGGCCGGTCAGGCTGGATGTGGCGAGCATCAGGTCGGCGTGGGCGGGCTGCTGGGCCAACTCGTAGGTCATGGCGCAAGCGTTGAGGGAGGGGCGCACCAAGGGGTGGTCGACCACGTTCTCAACCTGCTCGCCCATGATGAAGGCACGCCGCTTCATCCTGCTCAGGCTTGCGATGTAGTCGTTTCGAGTCATCAGAGGCATGGCGGTCCTCCTGGGTAGGTGGTCATCAACAACCGAATGCCGCGGCAGCGCGGGCAAAGGCCAAGCGCATGCGCTACTGCCGCTGGGGAGAAGCGGGTCAGAGAACCCCGCAGACAGAACAGGCTCGGCTCCCCGCTGCCCGGCCCGAGCGGCTTCCCCGCGGGATGCATCGTCAGGCTGCGCGGGTCTTGAAGATCAGTAGGCTGACAGATGACGACGGGTACCTGCCCCGATGGAAATCGCTAGACGATCTCACATCCTGCCCCATAAAGCGCCTCAAGTGCGGAAGGGAGGCTCCCCGCGTTGACAAGTATGTAATCCGTGTCATAGGTCGACAGCGCGAGGATGGGAATCCCCTTTGCCGCGAGAGCCTGAGCCAGTCCCGCAAGGATCCCGATGGCATCGAGAGGCAAAGGACCCAGCACCTTGATGGCGCGCAGGCCCCTCTCGCATTTCATGTCAGCCGGAATCCGGTCCTCGGAGAGGAGCAGGGAGAGCTCTTCCGAAGTCCGGGTGACGGAGGCAAGCTGCGACGGCCCGTCGAGGCTGGCCCACCCCGGCAATGGGGTTTCAGCCGGCAGACGACAGAGCGCGTACGCACCCGGAAGCGCGATGACGCGCAGCCCCTTGCTCACCTAGAGCCTCTTCCGCCCCGCCTACTTGTGTTGAACACCCACGCGATTCGCCCAGCGGCCCCGGCGTCCCTATTCGACCTCTGCGCTCTCGGGTAGCTTCTCGAGGGCGCTCGCTCCGTAGCTCCGAGGGTCCCTCCCCCCCGGGCCCCAAGCCGAGCCAGGGACGAGTCGCCGATCTGCCCAGCCCAAGGGCTTCTGCCCTCTTTTACGCCTTTCCTGCGTGCGCCGCCCGGTGAACATCCTTCAGATACCCCCCTACCAGCGGGTACAAACGCCGATACTCCCCAAACCGGGCTTCGTAGAGCCCGTGCCGCCTCGGGTCAGGCTCGAAAGTCCGATCCAATCTCACCATCGCCTCGACGCCCGCCTGGTAGGTGCGGAACGCGCACTGGCCGACGCCGGCCATGATCGCGGCCCCCAGTACACCCGCCTCAGTAATCTCCGGTCGGGTGAACGGCCGCCCGAGGATATCGGCACAAATCTGGACCCACCTGTCGGACTTGCTCCCGCCTCCCACAGCCCGATAGTCATCGATCCTGATGCCGGTCGCGGGCAGCGATTCGACGCATTCCCTCAAGTAGAACGCGGTCCCCTCAAGGATTCCCTTGAGGATGTCGCCCCTTGACGTGTCGAGGTGCAGCCCGGCGATCACGCCGCAGGAGTCGGCGATGAACTCCGGGGGTCCGGTCTGCCCGAAGTGCGGCAGGACGAACACGCTGGACGGACCCTCCGGCATCTCTGAGGTCAACGCAGCGTAGATACCCTGTTCCGCCGGCTCGCCCTGACGGTGTTCTGCCGCGGCGAACGTGTCCCTGAACCACTTGAGCAGTGCCCCACCGTGGTTATAGATGAAGCATACGTACCGCCCTGGCACGGCGTGATGCTCGGTATTCAAGCCGCGCTGGACCATTGCCTTCACCTCACGCCGGCTCCGGAACACCGGCGTGATGCAGATGAAGGTCCCCATCCCACAGACGGCATGGCCTTCCTCGATGACGCCGCTGCCAACGGCGCTGGCGCACTGGTCATGAGCGCCCGTCACGATGGAGACGCCGGAGGGAAGGCCAAGATCCTGCGCCACGGTTCCAGCAACTGTGCCGATTTCCACACCGGAAGCTGCCAACTCGGGAAGCTTCCTGCGGTCCAGCCCCGTGCGCTCAAACATCTCCTCCGACCAGGTCTCCCGGTCCACGTCGAAAAGCAGGGTGCGGTTCGCCAGGGAGTAGTCCAGGACAGGGTCTGCCCCCAACATGAACGCGACGAAGCTGCTCCAGTGGAGGAACTTGTAGGTGCGGGCATGCAGGTCCGGTTGATGGTCCTTGATCCACATGAGCTTCGTCAGGCTGTACTGATTTCCCAGTGTGTTTCCGGTAGTCCGATAGAGGTGCTCGTCATCTAGGGCGGCGCGCAGGCCATCCAGATACTCCTCGCCTCGCGCGTCGAAGTTGAGGATCGAGGGGCCGAGGATCTCGCGCCTTTCGCTGACCTCAACGACGGCCTCTCCCAAAGACGATACGGCGAGGGCCGTAACCGGATCTTCGCGCGATTGCGATACGACCATGCCGATCGTCTTCTTGGTCTTCTCCCACACCATGACCGCATCCAGCTCGGCCCATCCCGGCTTCGGCCGCTCGATGTCGTACTCCTCGTACGCAGAGCCAAGCATCCGCCCTTCAGTGGAGAACACGGCAGCCTTGCAACCCGTCGTCCCCACGTCGATCCCCAGCAGACTCATCCTTTTCACCCTCCCGCGATCAGGCGCCGTGTCCCGGCCACGCCGAAGTGGTCGCGGATGAGCCAGCAAGCACGCTCATAGACCGCATCCTGGGCAGCAGAGATATCCCCTCCCGAGGCGCGCAAGGAGATCGTGTACGCCTGACGGATCTCGAAACCGATGTTGACCTTGACGATTCCCCGCTTGATGGCCTCGCGCAGGTATTCCCGCTTCACCCCCGACCCGCCGTGCAGCACCAGCGGCACGTCCGCGACCCGGCGGATCCGTTCCAGAAGCCCCAGGTCCAACCTGGCCTCCGTCTTCTTCTTGTCCGTCAGGACGCCGGAGACCGCGCCGTGGATGTTGCCTATGGCGGCCGAGAGCCAGTCGCAGCCGGTCTCGGTCACAAACCTCCCGACCTCTTCCACCCGAGTGAACCCGATGCCCGATTCGAAGAGCTCCTCGTAGGAGAGGGACGGGTCGACACCCTCTCTGGCAATCGCGCCCAGCTCGGCCTCGCAGGGGATCCCCGCGGCGTGGGCCATTGCCACGACCTGCCGCGTGGCTTTGATGTTGCCCTCAAGATCAAGGAGCGAGCCGTCGATCATGACGGAGTGGTAGCCCAGGCGTATCGCCTCCTCGATGATCGGGAGGTAGTCCACCTCCAGGCCGTCTTCATCGACCACGGGGATGTGGTCCAGATGCAGCCGGACGTGATCCGGGTCATTCCATCTGGTGAACTCCTGCATGACGGCGGCTGGGCTGTGGCACTCAAACTTGAGCCACTCGCCGCGACTGACCTCGACCAGCGCAAAGGAATCCGTGTCAACCGCGGCGCGGATGACCGGCTTGACCATGGGCAAGTACGGCACATTGAAAGCGGGGATTGCGATCCCCAACCGGTAGGCGTTGTTGACGATCGAGGCTGTGCTCACCATCCGTTCACCTGCTCATGGATGCTCGATGACGCCGAAGCCCGACGAGCACCTGCGGCTCTCACCGGGCGCTTAGCGGGACGACGCGCCACGCTCGTGGGCTGCAATCGGCCCCCTGCCCTGCGGGATCGCGCCATACCCCGGGACGCGGCGTGATGCCTGGATATCGGCCGGCCATCAGAGTTCAGGTCTTCTCTTCCGCGCACCCATTCGAATGAGGACGGCCGTGTCGTCCCACCCATATCCGACCTCAGCGAGCTGGGCTCCGCCGATCTCAATCGTCCTCCTCCTGACTTGCCGGCCGCCGAGGGATTCGTAGAACCCTCGGCTGGGGTTCGCCTCGAGGACCCACACCAGGAGAGATCGGAGCTGAGCGTCGGCCAACGCCCGCGCCGCGGCACGGAAGAGTCTCCTGCCCAGGCCGATCCCCTGACGCGAGGGGAGAACGTAGATCGCGTGGACCTCGCCCGTATACTCAGGATCCTGGGTCCGCTCAGGCCCGCCTGCAACGAAGCCAACCACCCCTTCTTGGGGTGTCGTGGCGACGAACAGGCACGCCGACAGGGCGGGGTTCTCAATCCTCTCTCTCCAGAATTGTGATCGCTGCTCTGTCGATAGGCTGGCCAGGAATTCGTGCGGGATGATGCCCGCGTACGTAGCCCGCCAGGTGGCGACGTGGACCCCGGCAATCGCCGAGGCATCGTTTGGGGTGGCTTGACTGATGGCCATGATGCGACCCGCCCCGCTACCTGCCGACGACGAGGTTTCTGGTCATGGCGACAAGGCTCTCCCGGGAGCGCCCCCGGCAGCTATGTGCCTGGCGCCCCGGTCGACGGTCGACCGATTCTCGCGCAATCGGGCGGGCAGGGCATACTCCCGCCTTCGCCAGGCCCGTCAAGTCAGCCCCCGCCTGCGATCCGCGGGCCGTCAGGGAGCGCTCTCCTCCCCGAACTTCGAGCAGAGCCTATCGCTCCCAATACCGCTGATGACGAGTCTCTCCTTGGCATTGCTCAACAGCTTACGCGTCCAGTCTACCGATCCCCCGTCAACAAGCTCCATCCGGTGGTTGCCAGTTGTGGAGGCGTGGATGTGAAAGCAGAGACCGTCGTAGTAGCCTCGGCCGCCCGTTCGATGCTCGTCGAAGCCACAATCCACGTCCTCGAACTCGGAGCGAAGCGGGGACAGCAGTTGAGCCTCAACAAGCTCTCCACGGGGGCTGGAGCGCAGATCCGATGCCGAGACATGAAGCGGTATGCCTGGGCCAAGGAAGGCTTTGAGCGACTTGAGGTAGAAGCGGATATGTAGCCCCAAGGCGGACAGCTCGAAGCGCAGGTTGCCTCGATCGCTGCCGGCGCTGCACAGGCCAAACAAGCCGAAATGGGTGACAAGCTCGGGCCTTTCGAAGCGCTGGGCGCGAAGAAGCCGGTGACTGGCGGCAAGGTGGACAGGGTCGGACGACTTCGGGTTGGCTCGGAGAAGCTCCCGACGTCGCACTGCGCACTCCAGCGCCAGAACATTCGTCGAATCGGAAACGACCTCCGTGTTGCGGGCGGTGGCGACTGCCCAATCCTGATTCACCGGAGCCACCGCCGAGTTTGTACGGAGCGGGCAGACGGGTGAGAGAGCAATGGGCCGGAACTCGGGAGGCAGATGGGCGAAGGCGACCTGTTCCCATCTCAGGAGTGAAATCGGGGATAAGGCTGAGGGTTGGACGAACCGGTTCGAGGCGTAGTCCATCAGCAAGGCCGATGGCTGTATTCGACTGCTCCGTACTCGGTAGACGTCGAGAAGGAGGGACTGCAGATCGGTTGCGGAGAGGCGCTCGGCAAGGATCGACACGATGCCGGGCACGCCTGCTTCGCGCTCGATTCGTTCCGCGATCTTGTCCATGTGTTCTCCGATGCGGCCTGGCCATCACCCCGCCACGCACGGGAGAGCTTGTGGCTCCGCGCACGCGGTCCCGGGGTTCTCCGCGGAGTGCCCACAAATGGGCGGCCAAAGCGCTGGCTCAGGAGGCTGGGGGCAGGGCACGACTTGTCAGCTGGCTCTGGCTTTCTCCCTCGCCGGATGAGCTATCCGAGGAAGAGCCCGATCGCCACCAGGGTCGGCGTTGCGATGTTGAGGATGACGTTCATCGCCATGTGAGGGATCAGCTTGGGCGTGTCCTCCGCGTAGCGGATGGCCGCCGCGGCGGTACGCACAGCCAGAGGGAAGGTGGCGAACCCGAGGAGGCCGGCTATAGGCAGGTAACGCAGCCAGACACCGATCCCGATGGCCACATAGGCCAACAGCAGGAATGCAGCGTACACCAGGCTGCTTGTCCGCCTCCCTGCGACGATGGGCAGGTGTCGCCTGCCCACGCTCTTATCGGCCTCAACATCCGGGAACTGATTCAGCAGCAGCAGATCGCTGACAAGGAAGAAGGGTACGAGCGATGCCACGAAGGCCGACCACGAGTATTCTCCCGTCAACACAAGGCTCGTCCCCATGACCATCATTGTTCCAAAGCCGAGGCCAGGGGCAATTAGGCATGCCCACGGATTGCGAGTAAGCCAGGGGGTATAGGCGAAGATGATCAGAAGTCCGAAGATGCCTAGGGGCAGGAGCGGCAGCCCTCTCACAAACAGGAAGAAGACCCCGATCGCGCCGGTCAGGGCAAACGAGATGAGCCCGATGGTCAAAGCCTTGCGCTCTAGCTCCGGCTTCCTGGGCAGGGTTCCGCTGCCCCCGCTAAATGGGGTCGGAACTGTTCTCGAGTCCAAACCGCTTTTGAAGTCGAAGTACTCGTTCAGGGCATTGACGCTGATGTGCGCCGAGACCGCCCCGATGAGGGCGAGAATGGCGTGAAGCACGCTCACCCGGCCGGATGTCCACTTGGCGACGCCGATTCCGAGCAGGACGCAGGCGGGGGTGAGGATCAGGAAAGGAAGACGCATTGGCCCGAGGAGAGCCTTGCGCTCGCTCATGTTCACCTCCCTACTCCCTTGCGGTCAATCTCCCGTTAACAATAGCCTGCTGACCGCCTCATCGGCCTTCCAACACCACAGGGCAGACCCGCCGCGGCGCAGCCCGCGGCCCTCCCGGCATTCTCCTAAGGCCATCCCAGCAGCGCGGGTCTCTCGATCGATGCGGAAGGTGCCTCATGACATGCGGAAGCACCTGCCCGCCCCGCGAGCCGATGGGATTGTACACCTGGGGAGGCTAGCCCACCCTTGCAGCTCAGCAAGCCAGCTTTCCCCCCGATTGCCGTCCGGGCCGCGGCCAACGTCCCGCGCGTACCGACAATGGACGCCTTCTTACCTGCCGCTACAGCGGCAACCGGGTGCCAATGCCCATTCCCATGGCCCGCTGATAGATCAGGGGAGCCGTGGCCATATCGTCCATGGCGATGCCCAGGTTGGCGGTCATCGTGCGTTCCTTGGGCGTCTCCCGGCCCGGCTTCTTCCCGGTCGCCAGCTCGCCCAGGTCGGCATAGACCGACGGGATGTCCTGGAAGTAGCCAACCTCCTGGTAGTGCCGCAGCTGGGGCACGTCGTCGGTGCAGAACTTGGCAGCCTCCTTCATCGCCGCGGGGTGCCAGTAGGAGTCATAGTCCACCATCGAGGCAAAAGCCCCCTCTTCCAGCCAGCCGGCCTGTATGGTCCGATGCGGGGTCTTCAGGATTGGCCCCGCGGTCACGACGATGTCGCAGCCCGTGACCGCCTCCTTGGGCGTGTTCACCACGGTCACCTCGAGATGGAAACGTTCTCTGATCTCCTTGGCGTAGGCGCTCGCCGCATCAGCGCTCACGTCGTAGGCCATCACCCGGGACAGAGGGAAGAGCACGCTCAGCGCCTCGACATTGGTGCGACCCTGGACTCCGCACCCCAGCACGCCGACGACGGAGGACTCGGGGCGGGCGAGATAGCGGGCGGCGACCGCGGTCGCGGCGCCGGTGCGCATGGCCGTGATCCAGCCGCAGTCCATCACCGAGACGGGCACGCCGGTCTCAACGTCGTTGAGGATGAGCAGGCCATTGATGTAGGGGAGCCCCCGCGTCTGGTTCCCCGGGAAGCCGCTCACCCACTTGACGCCGGATGATTTCAACGATGGGATGTACGCCAGCATGGCATGGATGAAGTTGTCCCCTTCCCCCGGGTGGATGCCCGGCTTCGGGGGCATCTCCACGCGACCTTCCCCCTTCTCACGGAAGGCCGCTCCCACTGCGTCAATGACCTCCGCCATCGACAGGCCTACGGCCTTCACATCGGCCTGTGAGAGATAGAGGATCTTGCTCTCGCTCATGTTGACTCCTTTCCGACGATGTGAGAACCCTCAAGGTCAAACGCGGTCAGCACCACTGGAGGTGATGGGACGAGACGGCCAGCGTGGGGGCGAGATCATCGACCGCCGGTCCTGCAACGCGAGGACGGCCTGGGGTCCTGGGCTCCAGCGCCCCGCGACTTCCCGGCTTCTCCGTGTGCCAAGCAGGCAAGGAGCGCTTGCCAGCTACCTCCCCGACCCATAACCCGTGGTGAGAACGCGCCGCCCCAGTGTACTCGCCTCCGCCCACCAAGGCGCATCTCCCCGCTCAACTGCTGCGCAAGGACGCCCCGGTGGGCATGCTCACTCCACCCGGCCGATTGTCGGTCGATCTCAGGAGGACGACGAGAGAGGCGTCCCGTCCCCCTCTATGTGGTGGGCCTCCCAGGGGCCAATGACTTGTCGAATCGGATCGCCTTCACATCCCCGTCCGGAAAGTGGCACTTCGTCTCGCCGACCGGCCTGAATCCCATCTTGTGGTAGAAGCCACCATTGTAGCGCGGGATCACGGTATCGACGACGAGGGCAGAGACATCGGGCCAATGCGAGGCAATCCAGGCCTCAATGGATTGCATGCACCAGGTGCCGATGCCACGTCCGATCTGGTCCAGCTCCACGTAGATCAACGGAATCTCCGCGGTTCTCTGGTCGAGCCTTCGGAGTGTGAAGAAGCCGATTCGGTTCCCAGCCTCCTCCACGACGAAGAACGTGTGGCTCTCCGCCATCCGGACGTAGTCGGAGGGCATGTACGCGTTCACGGCCGCGGCAACCGCTTCCGGGCCAAGTTCATCACGGAAAGCCAGGATGAAGGCCCTTGCCCGGACCTTAAAACAGAACTCGGCATCCTCAGGAGCAAAGGCTCTTATCTGAAGCATTGTCTCGGCGCTCTCCTGCAGCGAGCCCACCGTCCAAGCCTTCCTACCTCCAGCCATGTCGGCCACGGCGGGTCGTGGGCAGGGGCTCTGCCACCAAGAGGATCATGCCGCTCTTGCCACGCCCGCAAGGATGGAGGGCAGCCACTTGCCCAGGTGGTGACAAGCTGTCCCGGGCGCAGAGTCCGAGTCTTCATGCAGACGATCCCGAGGAGCTACCCGTCACTTGCGCCCCACGAAGAGGCCATAGCCGAAGTATTGATCGAGGTTCTGCGGCACGACCCCGGTCTCCCGCACGCCCTTGACGAATCTCCTGTAATCGGGACTCCTGCCGTAAAGCACTCCCATTCTCCACATCACACGCAACATGCCACCCAAACCATACCGCTTCAGTATGCTCCTTCCCTCCTCTGCGGCGTTCACTGCGAAAGACCGAACGGTGATCTCTCTCAAGCCGGCGTCTTGCAGCAATCCCACCCATTCATCGGAGGTCAATGGCTGGACGTTGGCGCCTACATCTTGGGATGCCCAGGCTACGACTTCTGGCGGCGGTGGCACCTTCCGCCAGATCGACTCGTTCAGCCCGACGTAGCCTCCGGGCTTCGTCACTCGCACGTACTCCCGGACCGCCTTTTGTTTGTCCTCTGGAAAAGAGGTGACGGACTCGGTGATGACGGCGTCGAAAAGGGAATCCTCGAAAGGCAGGTTCTGAGCATCGGCGACTTTGAACTCGACCGAGTCAGCTACCTTCTCTTTCCTTGCCCTTTCCTCCGACCTCTCGATCATCCTGGCCGAGATATCCACCCCGACGACTCGGCAGCCATGTCTCATCGCAAGGTAGCAGGGCGTGACACCAACCCCGCAGCCGACGTCCAAGACATACTTGCCCTTGCCGGTGTGGCACAGTTCCATGAGAGCGTCTGTAGCCCCCACGCCTCCGATGTGCTTCGTCAGCCCCACCTCAGCGGCAAAGTCGAAGAAGCCTGGTTGATGTCCCATTGGTTCACCCCTTCTCTAGGCAGCGGGGAGACTCCCGCTCTGAGGCTGCGGCCCGATGGCCTCGCGATGAGTCGCCGGCCGTCGGGCAATAATGACTTGGCTCCATGCCGGCCCGGCTGGCAGGACATGACCTCGCATCCTACACGCCCGCCGGGGCGGTCGCATTTCCGGAGGGAGTGGACGGGATCCGGGCACCTCTTGGGGCCTCCCCGGGGGAACAACTGCTGATTGCCCTTGACAGGCCCATCACCGGGGCCGGGAGCTCCCTCCCCTGCACCACTACTTGACCATCTCGATAATCAGGAGGAAGTCAACCTTGGATGTGGCCCCCATGAGCTGGAATGTGGGCGACACATACGGAACGATCGCCAGGACCTCGCCCCTCAGCTGATTGAGGAAGCTCTCCAACTCCTCCTGGACTGTGTCTCTGGTGACCTTGAGTCGATCGACGCGGTACTCCATTGCTCCTCCTCATGCGGCGCTCGCATTCTATGCTCAGGTTGACCGCGTCTCCTGAAGGCAGACTGACATTCGCCTGAATTGCGGATCCTGCTCGGGGGATCGACAGGGGCGGGCGCTGGAGGGCACGCATCTAGCCTCGACGAGGCCACCCGACGTACCTTGGCACCCGCTCACAGTATCGTGCGTATTCGTCCCCGTAGGAGCGACGCAGGTGCTCCTCTTCTGTAAGAACCATTGGGTGGAACATCACGATCCAGAGCGCGGCCCAGCCAACGGCGTACCACGACGGCCACAGCAGGGCGATGCCCCAAACCATAATCAATCCCCCCACGACCTGCGGATTCCTGCTGAGACCGTACGGACCCGATCGGTAAAGCCCTGTCACCTGGCGGCCGAACGATCGTCGTAGCCCGAGCCATGCCATCGAGCCAAACCCGAGGATGGCGCCGCCGGCGATGAGGGCATACCCCACTACGGCGAGAGCCCTTGGCGCGGAGGGTTGGCACGACCAGACGTAGGGCCAGCAGGGCGGATTGTAGATGTAGGGGACGGAGGCGTAGCCCAGGCAGATGGCCAGCTCGAGCATGCTGGATAGCAGGGTTAGCCTGCCCCTCTCGCGGTAGTCACGGCGCACGAGAATCCGGAAAACGAGAAAGGCGGCGGCAAGCAGCACCGCTACGCAAAGGAGAAAGGTGGCGAGGATCGGCATGGCCCCCATGCCTCCTGGAAAGCCGTCTTTCGGATGGGATCGCGGCCGCCGACTCGGCCGGCGGGTTATTGGGTCGGCGCCGGATTCGGAATCGTACTCAGTCCGTGGGACATCGGATGTCTGCGTAGCAGAACCCGGCGCGCGCACGGGCCTCTTGCTCTCGGTTCCAGGCATCAGCGCCGATCGCCCGGAGGCGGACCCCATCGGCAATGAGGGTGGGATATGTCCTGCCGATGCCCTCAACCCGTTCGCAAGGGAAGTCCTGACAGAACGGACAGGCGTCGACGCCACGCGACCGGGCACACTCCCTCACCTCACAACCCGGCGGTCCTCCACCCTGCCTGCAGGCAGGACATGACTTGTCGGGATCGCAGAGCGCCACGAGGAACTCCTGGAAGCCTTCATATCCCTGGATGAACGGCCCCCAATACTCGACGCCCTCCTTGGCAAGGCTCTCACGGAGGGCTTGCGCCTGCTTTGGGATGCGGGCTCGCAGCCCACATAGGCCGCAATGCAGTCCGCAGTAGCTGAGAAGACGGACATCGCTCATGGTTCCACCCCTTCGTTGGGCGCGACCAGCCATGAGGGATCGACGCCCAGCAGCCTCGGGCAACCTGTCCCCTGTTCTGTGAGGGCAGTCGGCCGGCCGCTTGGGCCTGACGCCTTCATTGCTGGGCTGTCGGAAGAGCAAGGTGCCATGGGGCTCTCGCCCGCCAGCCGAGCCGGGTTCACCGAGGTGCCAAGCGGCCCCTTCGGCGGGCCTCGCCAGTTCCGCCTTGCCGTGGCCCGCCACGGGGGCGCACCGTCGCCTCGGCAAGCACCCTGAAGACGCCCACCACAGACTTGGACTCGATCCAGTCACCAAGGACCGCGTCCAGGCCAGAGTACATGGCCCTGCGCTCGGCCAGCAACTCCTCCTGCCGGCCTCCCGTATCCCACAAGTCGATCGTCAGATAGCGTCGCGGGTTCTCCGTGTCGCGCAGCACGGCGGTGCCTCGAAAGCCCGGAGAGTGTCCGAACAGCGCGCTCCACGCACCGCCCGGGCCGTACGCCAGCTCAAACTGGCCCCGGGCCTGCTCCTTGACGACGAACTCCCAGACGATTTGGATCATGTTGGACCGGCCCCTCCATCAGCACGCCTCGATTGGCCAATGTCCCTCGGCCGGACTCCGAATCGCCTAAACAGTCCCGCGTCGCATCCCCGCCGAAGGTCCCCGATGGATGAAGCGAATTGAAGGGGGCCCACAACGGGCCGCTTGTCGGGCCCTGCCTGTGCCCGTGCTCATGACCTCCAGAACTGCCACCACTTCTTGCTGGAGGCCGATTCTGCTGGACCTTGTCCCCGGTGTCCCTTCTCCCTTTCGGCTTCTTTGCTGCCCTCAAGCGGCGTCGCCCTCAGAGGGGCCCGCTCAGTCTCGTAGAGATGCTTCGCATCTGCAGCTGCGATCTCCAGGTCTAGCTTCTTGGCTTTGGCACATGTCGCACAGAGCATCATGGCCCCTGTCAGGTCGGGGGCCAGCGTGATCCGTCCGCCCATCACCGTCTGATCGCCAACGATCCCGTTAAAGCCCAAGCGCTCCAGTTTGGCCTTAGCGGCGTTGACACTCCGGGCATCCCGCCGAAAGGCCACTGCTTCTGGTGTCACATACAGATAGGCACCCCCTTTCGGCGTGGCCCCAAGGCAGCGATCACATCGGCCCTCGCCGGGAGCTGCAGCTACCTTCTCCTCGAAGTAGTCCATCTTTCTCGGCTTCCTTCCTTATGAAGGGCAACCGTAGACCGGTTGCCCTGGTGGGCGAGCGCGAGCAGGTCGTGAGGGGCGGACGTTGGGCCAGACCTGTCTTCTCCATCGACTTGCCGGGCCGCCTGCACGTGAACCGAGATCCACTCAGCAAGATTGGCCCGACTTGCGCCGCTTGGCGGCCCCCATACGGAACCGCCTGAGCTGGGACGCATGGACCGCCTCATCCTTGGCTTCAACGGCCAGGAGCCCGCCGATCGTGACCTTCCAACCCCGGCTGCGCGGGCCCGTGTCCCGGTAGAACTCGCAGGCCGGGATCCGCTCCAGAAAGCCCAGCAGCTCGTCGCTGGAGTTGGCCGCTGCCGCCAGGAGGTTCTCGAAGCTCCCCCGGTTGTGACGGCGAACGAGCGACGCATTGTAAGTTGCCCAGTCGCGATCGTAGTGGCGAAAGAAGGAGGGGACCTTGTGGCGCCGAATCTCGGCGGTGGCTTGCGCGTTCGTGTGGTCCCATCCGATCAGGTGGGCCAAGAGATGCCTCGCAGACCAAGAGCCCAGGAAGACGACGTTCTGCTTGGCGGGGGGAAGCGTACCAGCCTCGCAGAGGATGGCCCGGCGGGCCTTCCTCAGGGAGCGGAGAAGGGCTTGCTTGGCCTTCTCGTGAGACACTAGAGAGGACCTCGTGACCATGGCCGATGAAGTATGAGAGGCTCGAGCCGCACGCCCGTGAGCTGTCCGCCGAGCTACGCGGCGGCTCAGCCAACGGCTCTCCTATTCTCGCGCATTCTGGAAGCCCCGTCGTGCCGCCATGATGGCCACGCTAGCCCGGCTCGCTGGGGCGAGGTGATGAGGCGCGGCGCGCCTCTATCTCCGCAACCAAGACGACAAGGGCAACCCCGTGAATGGCCCCGACGACTGAGCCTGCAAGGGCGATGGTCACCCCCATCACGACGACGACCATCAGCCGCGAAGCGAGCTTCTGCGCCAGGTCGATGCCCGCAAAGATGAGGGGCATCCCGGCAGCCCACGCGATGGCATTGGCCGGTAACCAGCGCCAGGCGCGCGGCACTTGCCTGCGAAAGGAAATCCACTGAGCGGCGCTCAGAACCACGCCGGCTACCAGGCCCATGGCGCTCGCCATCAGCAGCACCATGGCCTGCGGCGGCTCCTGCGCCGTTGACGCGCCGGCGTCCGCGGACAGGCGAGCCAGGGTCATCGGGATCGAACCGAAGAGCCAGGCCACGACGCCACCAATAGCTGTGGCGACGACCCAGGAGCGCCTGGGGATGCCGACGATGGCTCGCCCGAGGACTATCCACTGTGCGAGACCCACGATGACACCTTCGAGTGCTCCAGTTGCAGTCATCAGCGCGGCGGTCAGGAGCGCAGGACCGATACCGGGAGCATCGGATAGGCCCGCAAAGAGGCCAGCGCCGATCAGGAACGTAGCCCCGAGACCCAGGAGCTCGCCAACGGAATTCGCGACGATCCACTTCGGCAAGAGATTCCATTTGCGCGTTCTTTGCACGATCGACTCCTTGAGGAAGGAGGCCCCGGCGGAGCCCGGCGGCTTCCAGCGTCACGCACCCCCCTTTGGGCACCTGTTCCCTTTTCTCCCTATCTCCGGCCGGGACTAACCGGGGCGCAACCAGTTCTTCGTGGTCTTTGCAGATCCGATCCAGGGGATCACGCGGAATCATCACGCGCCTGCACCTTGGCCGGGGAAATGCCCATCCCCCTCCGCACCGCCGCCCTATGCTCGACGACAGCGGCCGGTAAAGTACGGCGCATCCTCAGGCGGCGGACTCCTCTGGGTCTAGCCATGTGCTCCAGACCGCAAGCCATCTTCGGTCTATTCGACACCTGGCCAACGCCGTTTCCCTTGTGACGGAATCTCATCTGCTCCCTATTTCAGGCCGAGCTTCTTCCCGGCCTCGTGCAGACGCAACGCCTCGCTGAGGCGCTTCTCTTTCGTCTCCTCGCGTTTGGCCGAATCGATCCAACCGATATACGTCCTCTGAAGCGATGGCGCGAGCTCCTGGAAAAAAGCCCACGCGCGCGGAACGGTCCTCAATCGTCTTTCGATATACGGCGGGATTGCCGAGACTGATGGCCGTGGCGCGTCGCCGCTTCGGTTCGTCGGCGCCCGCTCCAACCCCGCCGGCGCCAATAGCCCCCGCGCCTTGAGGCCCTCATAGCGTCGCCGGTTGATGGTGGACCACCTGCTATCGGCTCTTCGTGGTGTGAACTTCCGCGCGTAGAGCGTCTCATCCAGACGCTTGACAAGACTGTCGATCCAACCGAAGCACAGCGCTTCCTCGACGGCATCGTCATAGCTGATGGACTGCAAGCCCCGGTGGGGCTTGCGGAACATGAGCCATACTTCGGCCTCAGAGCGGTGGTGTTCTTGCAGCCATTTCCGCCATTCCTGACGGGTTCGCATCTCGATAAGCCTGATGGCCTTAGCCGACATGACAATGCCTCGTGCTTCGACCGTGATTCGTGGATGCCTGCCTACTTCGAGATGAGTCGTTCGGCAGCGCAGGCACCGTCACCCTGCCTCCCCCTACCGGACAGATCAGGCACGACGGGACTGGCCTCAGCACCCAAATCCACCCGGACTAGGTGCGAGGGGCAGCCCGCAGTCCCGTGTCGAGCCCGCCGGATCGGGCGATTCCCTCCCATCACCCTGGAAGCCTGCCAAGGAGCCGGAAGAGCCAACGATAAGGCTTGTGATAGAAGGCCAATGGCTCGGCGAACACCAGCACGCATTCGCACTCTACGTGCGTAAGGCCTTTCCCATCGCAGAAGCCGATCGCTGCGGGGACTCGTCAGACACTCCGCTACGACCCGGGGGACCGCTCCTTGACCGCGACGTAGAGGTCGATCCGCGGTCTCTTTCTTCTCGCGCTCCTCTCATCGTGATACTCGAAGTCATCGATGATCCTCGCGGCTTCGTAGCCGGAGTTGGGCAACCAGGCCGTATACGCGTACTGCTTGGTGGCGGCGATCGCAATGGGCCAGCCAAACCGATTCCTCGGCCGTACGGAGAACACCGCATAGGTAAGCGGCGGTATCTCAAATGCGGTTAGCTCAGGGGGCAACTTCTCCAGACGAGTCACGACGTCGCCCATGATGTAGGAGAACTTGCCCGTTCGCTCATCAAAGCCTTTGCTGACGGCGGCAAAGGCCCACGGTTGCTTGAGATGAGGAATCCGGTACCCGGCCTTGAACTCCCTCAGGCGTTTGCCCAGCGCAGGAGCATCGCGGGATACGGTCCGCACACTCGTGTCGACACCCATGCCGACGATCAGAATGGGTTCCGTCAGGCGGAGGATGCGAGGCTCGGCAGGGTCAACCGGGTAGGTGAAAAGAGAGGCGAGTCTTCCCTTCATCGACATCGCGATGCTCCAATGGCTGCTTGCAGACGCCGAGCCCACGGTTGCCGCGGGCTGCCCAGTCGTCCCCCGGCGTCGTGGACACCTGCTCACGCCGTTCCACTATCTAGCCGGGAGGCCATCTCCGCCTACTTCCGCCTCGGTCTTCTCGGGAGGATGAAGGGCACCTCCCGCCGGTAGGCTAGGTACTGTTCCCCGAATCTCTCGGCCAGCTCACGCTCTTCCAGCAGCTTGAGATACAGGACAAGGAGCACCCCGAAGATCAACACGGCTGCGATGCCTACAGCGGTGGCTGCTGCAATGGCGATTCCCAGGTATGCAAGGATTGTTCCCAAGGTCATGGGGTTGCGGCAGTACTGGAACGGCCCCGTCGTAAGCAGCGTCTGGGTGGGCAACATAGGCAACGGGGTGCCTCGGCCGCGCGTCACCTGAACCAGTATGGACCACAAAGCGAAGGCCAATCCAACGATTGTTAGGATGCCCCCGATGATGTAGCTTGTTGCCCCGGCGTCGAAAGGATGAAAGCCAAGCTGCCTGTCAACGGACGGGCAGGTGACGAGAAGCAGGTATGGGAAGAGGATCAGGAAGAGGACCCCCGCAAGAAGCGAAACCGGAATCCGAGTGCGGAGTGGGTATTCCTTCTGAGCCCACTTCAGGTATCTTGACATGGCCCCTCGCAATCTCTCTGTTCCTTGCGAGACGTGAGTTGATGACGACAGCCAACGGGCCGCCCGCGGGCCTCCCGTATGCTTTGGCTGAAGTCCGGGTTCGGCGAGGTCTCGAGGACGGTCCATCTCCAGCGCAGGCGAGCCCTGTGAAGCGGCCCTACGGGGACCCGTCTCATGTTCCTTGCGGGAATCCCACCGACCAAGCCGCCGTCGCCCCACTCACTCTAGCACAATCTCGCGGGCAATGCACCAATGGAGCTGCCGCATACCAGGCGGGCGTTTCGGGGCCCTATTCGTCCTGCCTGTAGGGACGCAGGCGCGGGATCCACCGCGGGACTGACTTACGGTAGCGTCCGTACGCGGCGCCAAACCTTCTCCTTAGTCCGGGCTCTTCAAAGAGCACCCCGCGCAGGTAAAGGATCGCCAATCCGATCAGCCAATACGCAACGACGGCTATCGACCTGAACAGCAGTGCCTCACCCAGCAGGATCAAGAAGAACCCCACCTCCATGGGATTCCTGACGAAGCGGTATGGTCCCGCAACAACCAGCTTTCTCGGCGGGTCGAAAGGCCATGGCGTTCCTCTGGCGATGCTTATGAAGAGGCCGTAGCACCAGAGGATGACGCAGGCACCCAGGATCATCGGAACCCAGGCAATGAGGCTGACAGTGCCCATCGGCAAGGGGAAGGGGGCAGCATCCCAGTCCCCGATGTGGAACGGGAGTGAGACTGCGACGAACCAGATAAATGCCACGCCCAGAAGGGACAAGACGATGTACTTCAACAGCACGCCTATCGACATGATGGCCTCCCGGTGTCGGACGTTGTCCATGTCCGACTCGGCCTCTCCCGTCCCAGCGATGATGCCTTCTTTCCACCCACTCCGGCACAGCATGCTCCCGTTACGAGGCTGTCGCACATAGGAGCACGGTGCGATAACGTGCATCGGTCAGTCATGCCCGGACCTTCCGCGTCGCCGTAGACCTTGCCGCCAGCGCCTTCTGGGCCGGCTCAGGCACTTGGCTCGGGGCCCCGAAACTCTTCTCCAATGCCGTCAACAAAGAGCTCAACGCGGCCACAACGTGGGCAGACGTAGACGTCAAACCTCTCCTTGTTCATGAAGAGCTCGGTCAGGTCGGAAAACAAGCCTCCACCGGGACCCTCGTGGAATTCCTTGGTGCCCGTGTAGCGAAGATCCGTTTCGCATCGGGGGCACTTCATCGGATCTGGGTTGCGGGATTCGGCCATGGTTGGTCCTCCTGTAGTGTTCGAAATGCGAGGCGAATGCCGGGTGCAGAGGCCCGCTGTCACCCTCCTTGGCCTCCCCACACCTCCGTCGCAGATACGGGTATGCGGCAGGAAGATGGGAGCAGGTGTCCCGACAGGGTTCCAGGACTGCGCAGCATCCCCGAGCGAAATCCAGGGGGCTGCAGCGTGGCGCTGGGCGACAGACGTACGGGCCTAGATCAAGCCCGTCCCCCGAACCAGAGACTGACATCTACAGCCAGGGAGGTCTGACCCGGTGCCCCTCGGTGCAGATGAGGTTCTCCTCGACTTCTTCGCCCTCTTCCCACGCCTCGGCTCGAGCGATTGACAGCACGTAGTTGATCTCGCCGGCATGGTAGCGGTAGTGGCCGCCGACCATGGCGACGATATCGAACAAGGGAGTTGTTGCTCCCCAGTGAACGGGCCGCAACTCGTCGATCTCCTCTTCCCGGATGGCAGCAAGGGATCGGCTCCACTCCTCATGGGAGAGCCGCAGCCACGCGATGACCTCGTCCAGATAGGCCCGGCTCATCTCGATAGTGTCGCGCAGGCCGCGAGGCCAGTCTGTGTCACGCCAGTGACCGGGACTGGCCTCGAAAGCGTACGAGTGGTAAACGTGACCCCAACCGGCAGAATGCTTGAGAAGCCCCATGATGGAGCGATAGCCACCGCGCGGTATGAACAGGGCTTCGTGAAGAGTGACGTTCCTGATGTTGTCAGAAAGGCACTTGAAGGAGTAGTCAAGGAGATGCTGCGCAAGCTCAAGCCGGGATCTCATGCTGGCGCTCCCTTCCACATGACCTCGTGGCGACTGCAGCCCAACGCCTTGGAGGTGCGCAGTTCCGCGCACCCGGCAGGCAGCTCCACTCCCAGAACGGCCCGACAGTAGTGCCAATTCCCATGGATGCTCCCACCCATTGCAGGGCCCCCGCCGACGGCGTCAGAGGAAGACCCGGTACCCTGTTCGCCGCCTTCGGGGATGTGGCGAGCACTTGGCCGCCTGTCTCGAACGACCCGTCGTCTGATTCGTCACACTGCCCGCCATCGCTGGCCGTCGTCTAGCCAACGTGACGCCATCGGCCGTACGCGAGCGTACCCGTGAGGGCAGCACTGAGCATCAGCCCGATCGCAAGAAGCTCCGACACGAGCCCCGACCGCCAGGTGCCTGCCTGGGCCATTTCCGGAACGTGCTTCATCACGTCCGCCGCGGCTATCAGCCACCCGATGATTGCCAGCCCCAGGTAACTGCGGCGACTTCCCCTGGCCGCCAGCACTACCAGGCCTGTGAGCGCGCCAACGAAGGTCAGGCTCAGAATCTCTGCGGCCGCCCCGGATAGATGGAACTCGGCCGGCGCACCATAGAGGAACTCGTCGATGAGGTGCGCGGCGGAGAAGCCGACGAAGAGGCTTGCGCTAACGAGCAGAAGGTGGCTTGATCTTGTTCGGGGCTTCATACACGCTCCCGCCCTTTTCGACACGTGCGCGGTGCGTACACTCCCGCCGCTCAGGAAGGCGCGCCACCCACCGGGTCTCGCGCGGCATTCAAGCCGGAGAGCCCCGAAGGGATGGGAGAGCCGGAGGCGATTGCGACGAGTCGCTGGTGGGCGCAGGTCCCCCGAGGCGGCAAGAGGAGGATAAAGGGTGCCCTGGGCTCAGTAGTTGCCATGGAAATCGCCGTCGTAGTCGAAGCGCGGATCGCGCGCTAAGTCCATCACACGATGCTCGCCGGCGGAACCGCCCTTCCGCGTGGCTGACCCACCGTCATAGCATCGCGGAATGCCCCACTTCCCATTGGCTTTCCTGCCCGCGTGATTGTGCCCGTAAAGCAGCGCGGCGACGTTGCCATGAGCCATTAGCACCTCTCGCAAGCCATCCGAGTCGCGGAGCTGTGCCAAAGGGTGTGGGTCGAAAGGGTGGTGATGCATGTAGACCACGCGCCGCCTGCAGCCGCGGACGGTCCTGTCTCGCAAGAGAGCGTCTAGGCGACGGAGCTGTTCACCGCCCAGCTCGCCTTGGGCGAACAGGCGGTCGTGCCACTCGAGCTCCTCTGCCATCGTGTCCAGACCGATGAAGGCGATGCCACCGATGATGTCGAGCTTCGGATAGACCACGTTTGGGTCACCAAAGAAGGCCTCTTTGAAAAGGGGCACAAACCTCCTTTCCTCGGCAAAGCCTGAACCGTAGTCGTGGTTGCCCGGGACCGTCAGTACGTGGAAACCCCCGCTACGCAGGCGATCCAAAGCCAGTCGCGCCGTCTCGTAGTTGCCGAGTCTAGTTCCCTTGTCCACCAGGTCGCCGGTCACTACCACAACGTAGTGCGACGCGGGCCTCATGCTGAAGAGGATGTTGTCGACGATCGTCTGGAAACGATCGGCCAGATCGGCGAAACCGATGTGCAAGTCTGTGAGATGGATGATTGATTTCATTCTGGAAATGCCTGCGAGATGCCCTTGCGCGGATCGGACGGATCGTGCATCCCATGCAGTGAGAGCCCCGCCCGGCCCTATTGCGCACATCTCGCAGGAGCGCGGCGGGCCAGCCCTCGCGTGCCTGCAGGTCCCTCACGATGGTCTCAGGTTCCCGAACGCAACATGGGCCTATCCAAGGCCGGTCGACGACCTCCAGCTTCGCGGCGCAGCAACTCAATCCTCGAGGAGTAGACACGCCTGGGCTGCATTCGGTCCCGCCATTCGTTGCGGCGATCGCCGTGGCCCGTTTCTGGACAACACGGATCTTCCTGATCGCGGGCATGAGTGGTCACCAGCGCGGTAGGTTGGACAGCCCATCGCGATTGCCGCTGGTACACGTGTTGTACGATTCGGGGAGGACATGCGCTTTGGCGACCTCCTGGGTACCCGGCTGCGGTGTTCTCTTCAGCACGCCGCTGGGCCTCAGGGGAATGGTTCCACCTACCTTCTGGGCCAGCCCTGCCACTCGCTCCGCGCGTAGCACTCGAGGAATCCGCAGTTCACGCACCGGTATGAATCCACCTTGCTTATCATCTTCCCCCGGATCTTGGTGAGCCTCCAGAATGATCGCACTGGGAGACCTCTCACCCAAAGGGTCGGAAGGAGATTGGGGCCACTGTTGTCAAGCAAGAAGCCGATCTCCATTTCGGAAGCGCACTTTGGGCAGCGAAGGTCTTTCCTGGGTTCATCCAAGGTTGCTCGCCTCCGCCGGGCTGCTACGGCTCTCTGCCCAGCCTTGAGCTTCACCAAGCATCCCTACGGGCACCTGTCCCGTGCTTCCTGCTCGAAGCTGACCGGCGGCTCGGGCTATTATCGCGCACCTGCGCAGGTAGGGGCTCATCGAGTTTACGCGTCGTTGACCGGGCCAGTCGCAGACCGGACACCTCATTCGTTCCCTTCGGACACGCGACGGGAGACCGCGAGCCCCTCTTCCGCGCCGCGAGCCCCGGCCCGACGCGTCCTTCGGATGTGCGCGCGAGGGCGAGACGGCCGGCCCTGCGCACCCACTATGTGTGCAGGCCAGGGCGAGAAGGCCTGCGCTACAGCCATGTCCTCACCCCCATCGTGAAAGGCAATCGGGGCCCTGTGCGGTGCGCCGCAGCAGTCAGGTGGCCCGGTGAGCGGTACGGCGAAATGTCCGGGTGCTCTCCCAGGGCCGCATAGCATCTCCAAAGCGGGGGGGAGGCGCGGCAGAACGGGCGGGAGGTCTCATCTCGTGGGTCATCGCGTTGCTTCTGGCCGAGCCCGTCTCTCTAGCGGCAGCCTGAAGCCCGCCTGCCAGGGCTTGCTGGAGGGGGAAGCCAGCCCAAGGGCGGAGTAGCTTTGCAGTCCAGCGAGGGCTCAGCCAGTCTCAGTCTTGGCAGCGCCGTGATCTCCGATGGACTTGACTGTAGACCGATAGGCCAGAAACAGGAGGATGGCGCCCAGTGTCAGCCCAGACAAGATTGCGTAGGTGTAGCTAGGTAGTGAATTGACCGCCCAGAGAACGTATGGAAGCAGGAAGGCGATGAGGCCTGCTGATGCGTACATCATGAGCCGGCCGAAGGCTTGCTTGGAGCTTCGACATATGCGATAGGCGGCGTCTATAGCAGGGGGAATGATGAAGATGGCTCCGGCGATCACCAGCAGCGGCAGGAGCGTTTCAAAATAGCCGAAGACCCGGGCAGGTGAGAACCACACGGTTATTCCCCATAGTAACCATCCGATAGTCAACAGCACTTTCGCCCATGTGCGCGATGAACGCCGACCGCAGGTGCCAACTAGAAGCATTGCGAAGGCGAAGGCCAGCCAGATCTCTCCGCTCAGCAGACCCACGAACGCACCAACGTGGTTGAGCTCGAAGCGCCGATAGTCTCCCACGGGAACCCCGGATCCAGCTCCCATCCGCTCGTCGAACCAGAACCCCTTCAATCCCCATGGCAAACATGACGTTCCCGGTTGCAGGGTCGGCCAGGGCGGCGAAAGGCCCCGGCGCTGCAAATGGGTTTCCGCCGTAGTGTTTCGCGTAGTACGCGCTTTGCGCCTCGCTATTCGGATGCAATCCGTATTCGCTCTGCCATGTCTGGCCGCCATCCGTCGATCTCTCAATAACAACACCTGGGCTATAGCGGTAGAGAACGTTCGGGTCCGTCG
>CAYQUY010000004.1:0-24948 GCA_964420755.1 uncultured Anaerolineaceae bacterium | reverse complement strand
CCCAGACCCTCGTATATTGAGTTGTAGACGGGGTAAGTTGCCGGCATGGGCACGGGCGAGGAGAATCCCACATGCCTCCGGGGTCAACGGCCTAGACCATGAGGGAGCGATTGCTTTCCTCGAGTCAAGAGTGTTGCCCCGGCCTGCCGGGATATTGGCGAATGAGCTGGATGTGGCGCGGCAGCTGTCCGCAGTCCACGGATCTCGGACGAGGTTGCCTCTCGGCAAGCTTGGGGACGCCCCGACGGCGAGTCTGAGGGAGCGGGGAGGCTGTCCATATGCTGTACGTTGGGATCGATGTCGCGAAACGCTCACACGAGGTTGTCCTCCTGGATGACACGGGAGAAACGCGGGGGAAGCCTTTCAGCATCCCCAATTCGCATGCTGGTCTGAGTCGTCTTATCGGCCGGGTGGAGCAGGCAAACCCCGAGCAACAACGGGTCGTCTTCGGCTTGGAAGCCACGAGCCACTACTGGTTGGCCCTGTATTCGCACCTGCGAAAGTCCGGACACGACGTGGTTACGTTGAACCCCCTGCAAACCAGTGCCTACCGGCGTCTTCAAATCCGGCCGGTCAAGAATGATCGGCGAGACGCCTGGTGCATCGCCGAGGTGCTCCGGCTCGAGCCGATCGTGCAGACGGCTTTGGCCAGTGACGCCGTGCTCGGGCTTCGCCACCTGAGCCGACTGAGATCGGAGTTAGTCGACCAGATGGCTGACCAGAAACGGCGGGTTCTGGGTGTACTGGACCAGGTCTTCCCCGAGTTCGAGACCGTTTTCGGGGATGTCTTTGGGACAACCGCCTCTGCGCTGCTTGAGGCCCATCCCACGCCCGAGGAGATTGCGGAGCTGGATCTGGACCAGCTGACGAGCCTGCTGCAAAGGCACAGTCGCGGCCGCTTTGGGCGGGCCAAGGCTGAGCAAATCCAGGAAGCAGCCCGGACGTCGTTTGGAGTGACGCTTGCGCTGGACGCCCTGACGGCCCAGCTTCAAATCCTGCTGGCCCAGATTCGCTTCCTGGGAGAACAAGTGGCCGAGCTGGAAGACCGGATTGCTGCCTACCTGGAGCAGGCACCCCAGCATCTGACCTCAATCCCCGGGATCGGTCCTGTGCTGGCAGCTGCCATTCTTGGTGAGATCGGAGATATCCGTCGCTTCAAGAACGGATCCGCACTCGTCGCTTATGCCGGTATTGATCCGATCGTCATCCAAACAGGGGAGTTCCGCGCTCGCAGCACCCGCATGTCCAAGCGCGGATCACACTACCTTCGCCGAGCCCTGTGGCAAGCCGCCTTGGTTGCGGCTCTGCACGACCCGGTCCTGAAGCTGCTGTACGAGGAGAAGAAACGCGCGGGGAAGCATCATATCGTTGCCGTCGGGGCTGTCGCCAACAAGCTGGTGCACATCATCTACGCTGTCCTGCGGGACAACAAGCCCTATGTGCCAGCTGTCAGAGAGATTGCCCCTTGACTCTACATAGCTGGTCTTGACCGTCTTCTGGGGCCAGGCAACGGACGTAATGCGCTGCTAAGTCCGAACGCAGGCTACATCAGGAGGCATGGCAAGTCAAGGCCGAAGGGGGACCGGTCAGCAATTGCATCCATCGAGTTCGGTGCCGCCAGGTCTCCGGGGCCTATACATTCCTTGTCATGAAAGTACCCTTCTGAACGGTAGTCTTGTGACAGGGAACGTGACGTGCCCCTGCACTGACTCCCCTCTTCGCCGCAGCTGGTCGGGCGGCTCTATCGAGTTGTTTGAGCGACGCAGAATGGGCGAATGTCAACGTGCAAGTAGCGGGAAGAACTCGACCATATCTGACCAATCGGGAGGAGTCTCTCGCAACAGGTCGCGCGGTGGGCCAGAGAGAAAGAGGCGCTCGACCTCTGTCGCTGTGGCAGTCTCGTCGAGCAAGGGTAGCCATTGGTCGAGCAACTGCGTGGCATACGAGAAGGGTTCGATATAGACGTCATGCTCGTGATGGTCGGTGCCGTCTGGCCCTCGGACAACGAAGTCCTCTCGCAGGATGCCCCAGCGATCCGCGCCACCGAGGTCCGAAGCGGCGCGGAGAAGCTCATCCCTGAAGTCGGGCGGGACGCGGGCGTAGGATCGCTGAGGTTGACCAGCCTCTGAGTATGCAAGGGTCCCGAGTCCAGCCGAGTGAATTGTGTTCCGGAGCTTGTGGAGCATGACCATCAGGAGCTTGGTGCGAGGGCGAGTCGCTAGTGTCTCAAGGTTGGATGTTCCTGCTCTGCGAAGGGCGGCCAAGAAGCGGTCCCTTCTGAAGCTATGATCGTTTTGGTCGACGCCAAGGCCGTAAACAACGTCGGCCACGGAGGCCATACCGTCGTATGCGCCTGCAAGAAGCAGGGTAAGGTAGTCGAAGTGATACATCATCGTGTCACGAGTCGTGTTGTTCTGGGGGAGGTAGAACTGAACGGCGATTTCATCGCGCGCTTGAAGGGCTCGGAAGCACTTCTCGAGGATACTCTGAGCGATGCGCGCGAGGCGTTCGCCATGCAATTGCCGAGCGGCAAGCGCGGCGCTGAAGTATCTCCAGAATGCGGGGAGCTTCGTCCGCATGAGAACCCAATAGAACATCCCTCTATCCGTCACCACCCGGACGTTGCGGTAGTTCCGGAAGAGCCAGTTGTTCTTTGTTCGGAGGACTAGCAGCCTGCGGAAGAACGTGACTTGAAGGGCATCGTGGGCACGATCCTGTACCTCCAGCCCGGGTGGAAACGAGGGGTGGGCGCATGCTCCACGAGTGGAGACCCATCCTGCAGGGCCGGCTTGCCTGGTTCCTTTGAGTTCCAGCCTGTCTCAGGCATAGGCCACCGCCGCTTGCAGGTTGCGGATGCGCACCAGGTCGAACGCCGCCAGGCAGAAGATGAACATCCACCCTACACGCTGCTCCCCTCGATGGCGTGTCTTGCGCAGCGTTCCCACCGTCTTGATCCACCCAAAGGGCTGTTCGATCAGTTTCCGCTTCAACTGACTGATCTCATAGCCCGTGTGGTGGGTGGTACGTCCGTCGATGGCACTCGAGCGGCCGGACGTGTTCTGCGCCACGTGTGGGGTCACGCCCAGCTCCCGCAGCGCGTCCACGAATCCATGCGTGTCGAAGCCTTTGTCCGCCCCCACCGTCAGCCGGCCTCGACGCCGTCGTCGCACGGCCTGCAGCATCTTCTCGGCCGCCTCCCGTTCTGCGGTACCGGAAGCCTGCGTCAGGCGGGCATCCACCACCAGCCCATGCCGGTTGTCCATCAGCACATGGCCCAGGTAGCACAGCTTGGCTTCCTTGCCCGGCCCCTTGCGAAACAGCCGCGCCTCCGGATCGGTGGTGGACTGATGCGTGGCGTTGGTCCGTGCCTCGCCTCGGAAGTCCTCCCCCGAACTCCCGGAGCCATCCTGCGGACCCCCGCGGCGCACCGGGTGTCGCCGGCGGAAGCTCTTGTGTCCCGCCCAGGCTTCAATCAACGTCCCATCCACGGTGAAGTGCTCGTCGCTCAACAGACTCTGCTCCCGCGCCAGGACCAACACTTCCTGGAAGAAGGCCTGGGCAATCTTCCCTTCCAGCAGCCGCTGGCGGTTCTTGGTGAACACGGTCGGGTCCCAGATCGGGTCATCCATCGCCAGGCCCACAAACCAGCGGAACAACAGGTTGTAGTCCAGTTGTTCCATCAGCATCCGCTCACTGCGGATGGTGTACAGCACCTGCAGCAGCAACGCCCGCAGCAGTCGCTCCGGCGGGATCGACGGTCGTCCCACCTTCGAGTACAGCTCGTCGAAGCGCGGCGACAATTGGGTCAGGATCTCGTCCACCATCGCCCGGATCGGTCGCAAAGGGTGATCGGCCGGGATGCGCTGCTCGGGAGACACATACGACCACATCCGGGTATCGTCGTTGTCGTTGCCGCGCATGGTCCTCGACCTCCAGCTTCATTTGCCTCCTACAACACCTGGCCGAGGACCCGGGATTCGATTTCCATGCATCAAAGAGAGTGTTTTTCCGCAACCTGCTAGGCCTGCCAGCTGCGATGCCTCGAGGGGGGACATCGGATTAGATTCCGGGAAGGAAGAGCGATTGGCGAGGATCAGGGAAGATGACGTAACAAAGACATCCCGATCCAGAGCTCTATGGGCTTCAATTGCGACTAGGTCGCGGGATGCTTCCGGGAATCTCTCGTGGTCGGGACTGATGCGTAAGACGGTACCAAGGACTGAATCGGAGAGGCGGGAGGTGCTGATGCCTATGTGGTGACAGATTGCCTCTCCGTTGGTGTTACGCACCGTGAGATTGCGGTAGCCGTCGGATGGCTCGGCGTCGACAGTGATAGCTGGGTGCGCGGCACCCTCGAAGTCGATGATGTCGAGTTCGGGTTCGCCGGAGAGCTCGTTGAGAAGCGAAAGGGCTTCGGCGTCTCTCGGCCCGGCGGCGCTGAAGGACCCTGAATGGAGCGTGAGCCTGAGGGGACGCTGACGAGGCCCTGCTGTCAGGGGAGTAGGGTCTTCTAGGTGAGTTGATGGCCAAATCAACCTCTGTTCCATTGTTCCCGCTTGCTTCGGCCTAGCGGCATCGAGATAAGCCGCCCGGCCACCCCAAGGTTAGCATCTCGTACTTCGGTCTGCCGGGCTGGTCGGGTCGGCCCCATCGAGTTGTGACGCCCCGAGGAACCCATTCCGGGTCAACGAAGGATATCCTCGACAGTCTGGAACAGAGGGGCGAACGCAGCGAAAGCCGCTGGGGCGAGGCCGGGGACTATCTGGTAGGCGAATGGAGCCTTGCCGCCGGTTACTCGCTGGATGCCTCCGACTTCGGGAAGGGCCTGTTCGACGGCAGTGCGAAGGACATCTTCAGGGATCTCCAGCAATCGGCTTCCTGCGACGGCCTTGATTTCGAGAGGCCGGAGCTCGAGATGCTCGCCATTGGGCCCGGCTGAGTTGACCGCATCATCTGGGAAAAGGAGCTCAATGCAAAGACACTGATGCTGAGCCAGGAGTTCTCTGCCAGGAGGTATGGGGAGAAGTATTGCATGAGCCAGCGCATTGGCATGCTGTTTGACGTCGTCCCTGTGGTTCCAGGAATGGAAATTCGCCGAGAGGGAGCGGAATTCCCTGATCCCCTCCTGGTCCCGGTCGAAGACTGCGATGGCTTTGCGGCCGTCAAGCGGGTGAATTGTCTCGATGGTCTTTGCCAAAGATCCCGCTCCGCCAGCGCCTCCTGCCGGCGCACCGGCAGCAGGATCGGCCGAGCGGATGATGAAGGGCTTTGGCCCATCGCCGCGCAGAGCAAGCCACGCGGTCTCGAGGATTTGCGTGTCAGTAGCACCTTCAGTGAGAAGTAGCGGGAGGCCATGTCGACGTATCTCTTCCTTCAAGTCCTTAACATGCGTCTGAAGAGCCTCCAATTGCCTGGCTTTGGCGACGTATTCATCGTGAAGCTCTTCCTGGATTCGGAGGAATCCAGTTTCCTCTCTTAGCGCGGCCAACTGTTCCGGATCCTTCGATGCGGGCCAAACCGGAGCGATTGTTGTCTGTCCGGCGGTAGTGAAGACTCGAGAGCAGGTTGTGTCCGGAGTTGCGAGTGATGTGAATGCGGGCGAATGCGTGGTGATGAAGATTTGGGCATTCTGGGCGTATCGCGCCACAAAGTCGGACGCGAGATCCACGACCCGTGGATACTCGAGGGAGTTCTCGGGCTCTTCGAACCCCCAGATGAAGAAGCGTGAACTTCGCTTGGAGATGTAGTCGAGAACGGAAGGTATGAATCTGGCTTGAATCCCATCGCCCCGAAGGGACAAAGGGACACTAGCTTCACCCGAGGCAGTTGTGACTTGGAAGGCCTGGAATAAGTCCGCGAATTCCTGGGGTGGCTGGACAGCGGAGCCAATCCCGGTCGCACGTTCAAAATCCGCTTGCAGGTCGCCGATCCTCCCCTGAATGTGTTGGGCGAGGACAGCCGCGACCTGGGATATCTCGGCATCGGAGTCGGTGGGTGTGACCAGGAGGGCTGCCTGAAGTCCTGACAGCAAATGGTCGAAGTACGCACGGTCTTTGACCGCTGGTATATATTCGTAGTGAACACGGTTTAGGAAGATGGATAGGAACCGTTTCGCGGTCTCAAGGGTTGATGGAAGGCGGCCTGCCTTCGACGATGCCTCGAGATTCGTGGTCTCCGTGAAAGTCGGCGCGTCGCGGAGCCATGTGCGGGTGACACGTGCGGTGGGTGGCAAGCTCCCCTTGTAGCTCTCAGGCCGGACGAAGTCAAGAGTGATAGATATGAACTGCTTCCCTTTGATCGATTCTTTCCGCACCTGTTCCAGCCGGACGGCAGAGAAGTCTCTGTAGAAGGAGAATGGCCTCTGCCAGTCCACATCTCCGCTAAAGAAAAGGTTCAGGGCCTTGAGAACATTGGACTTACCGGAGTCGTTGCGACCGGAAAGAACGTTTACTGATGCGAGCCTCGGAATGCGGGCACGGTAGATCGAACGAAGGTAGCGAATCTCGATGGCGGAGAGTATCTGCATTGTGTGACCCCCCTGTGGCCGGCTCGGCGGCCGAAGATGTGATTCTACAGCGATCCGGCCGCGCGAATGCCGGCTTCGGGATGTTGGGCTGGCCTGCACGGCGAGAACAGACGGATTCAGCGTGATTGGGCCGGCAAGTTGGTCCGAATGCACGGGAGAGACATTTCGTCGGATCTCTGCATTCCTCGGGTGCTCTACGAAGAAGCACTAGCGTGTTGCCCAGCATTGCCTGGCATTGCTCAGGTCGAAGAGGACACACGCCAACCGGGGATCGGCCAGGCTGCGCTGCCGTGAGTTACCTGACAAGCGGGAGATGGCCGCTCGCGAATAGCAGCTCTTCAGTCGCTTCGAGGTCGAGGCCCAATCCGATGGCGATTCGGATCGCAACGTTCCTCCCTGGACGAGAAGCTTGACCATCCTCCAGCCGATGCAGATAGGCGACATCGACATGGGCCCTCTCAGCTAACTGGTGGAAGGACAGCCCTTGCTCTAGTCGTGCGAGCCTGAGCAGATCCTTGAAGGCCACTTCACCTCCATGCACGGAGCCTGGGCGGACGGAGGCCACTCCATTGAGAGCAGGGATGAATCTGCCAGACAGTTGTGTGACGTCAGATCCCATTTCGCTTCTTCCTGGTTACGGGACCACCACAGCGCGGGCATGAACCTGTCACCAAGCTGATTGTCCCAACTGTCGCAGATGATGGGTCTTCGATTTCAATCGCCGCTCTGCAGCGGGGACAGAACGCGGTCCCGCCTGACTGTGGCGCTGCGGCTGCCTCCCGCCGCTGGATGTCGACCCAATCGGCGAACTCCTTCCCGTTGATCCACGCCCGTCCGCTCCTATCGCGGACGTGAGGGGCTCCAAACCTGATCCATTGCACGAGGAGCTGCTGGGTGATACCCAGCTCCTCGGCAAGCGCGCGGGTCTGGTACATGATGGGGAGGAGGCCCATGGAGCGAACTAGGACGGTCTGAGGGATCTTCGGATGCTTTCCCATGATCGTGACATGGTGGCCAGGGCCACCGGCGCGACACGTGGCGGCATCCACGCAAGTCCATGGTGCCATACCGGTGTTCCGCTGGGCAAGGGAGTCTTCCCCTTGTTTCCCCCATTCCTCCCCCTTCGATCAGCGGCTTGGCGAGTCTCGCGGTGGGCGAATCAGTTTCTTGAAGCTGTCCCAGGGATCAGCGAGGTCATGTCGCAAACCCTGGGCTACGAGTCTCGATCGCCTGGCGAGCCATTCGCGGTACACATTTGCGGGACGCCGGCCTCGGAGATGAACCTGGTCTTTGGCCCATTCATTCTCCGGGTATGGAGACCGTGCTTCGCGGGGGGAATTTCCTGGTGAAGGCTGCGCGATTCCCCTTGATTCCCCTAGGCTCCCCAGTTCGGAGCACAGTCCATCGAACGCAAGGTCCAAGGTGGCGACGTACCCGAGGCCATCCAGGTAGGCGCTGTCTGCGGGGTCGATGCCAGGGTTCTCTCGGTGGAACCGGGGCTGCTGGAAGCTGCCATGGACCCAGGTGAGATTCGAGCCAAGGGCCCGGAGTTCGAGGCACAACAATCGCCCGGTGCGAAGCCTTCTGCCCGGAGACCATCCGTCTGCTCGTTCGGTCAGGTGACCGGCGACTTCAAAGCGAATCGATGCGGTCCCAGACCGACCAGAAGTCATGCCCAGGGAGAGGCGGAGCCGCCCAAGTGATGTATCCAAGTCGTCGAGGCTGTCGATAAGGAATGCGCTGATCTGACTCGATACGTAATTGGTGGTCTCCTCGAAAGGAGCCCTGATGACTGCGCTGATCGTGCGGAGAGGTTGCCCAGGCGCTTGACCGTTGCCTGCAAGATGCGCAGGCGGAGACTGGCCAGCGAGCGGGTTGGCTGAAATCGATTCGAACAGGCCTTGGGTGATCCAGGCGAGGTACCGACGGCGCCTTTCGTAGGACCCGGCGGGCGAGTGCCCGGCTTCTTGCTCGTCGTCTGCCCGGGGGACGCCGATGACTCTGATCGTCGTCCCGGCACCAGCGGGTTGGGTCTCTAGCAGGATCGCCCCGAGAGCGCCAAGCTCGTGCTGGCTCAGCCGGAATTGGCACTGAGATTCCAGGGGTTCCCATTTCAGGACAGCAGTGACGACTGGTTCCTTGGGCAGACGACAAGCCACCTCTTGAGCTAGGGCGTGCAATGACAAGGGAATGTGCAGGACCGATTCCGCCGCGTGGACGGAATCATGGGCCGGCCACTTGGCCGGCAGGGTAGGGTACCCTGGAGTTACCGTGAACGATGGAGTGCTTCGCATACCGATGCCCATACCACCGGCAGGTGGATTGACCCCCGTGGCCCACCAGACCAAGAGGGTGCAGGTTTCACTAGATGTTCGCGCTGTACAGCATCCGCGTCAAGCGCTTGATCTTGACTGAGATCGAATCGGCTGTATCATGCCCTCAAGGAGAAACGCCTCGAAGCTGGTGGCTTGAGGCGTTTCGGAACGCCGATGATATGGGCACCGGCGCACACGTAGTCTACATCGTTGCCCGTGCGCGTGTCAATGCCCCATCGGCCTCACGGCCGATTTTCCATTTCAGGAGGTCGAAAATGCACAAGACGATGGTCATTGGGAACCTGGGTGCAGACCCAGAGGGGCGCCAAGCTGACGGCCGAGCTGTATGCAACTTCCCGGTCGCGGTCAACGAGACCTGGAAAGACGCCCAAGGGAGGCCTCAGAAGAGGACGATCTGGTACCGAGTGGCGGCCTGGGACAGACTGGGGGAGACCTGCGTCGAGCACCTAAGCAAAGGCCGCAAAGTGTATGTCGAAGGGCGGCTCCAGGCCGATCCGGAGACGGGGACCCCTCGGATTTGGACAGGCGAGGACGGGACCGCGAAGGCGGCTTTCGCACTCCGGGCCGACAGGGTCGAGTTCCTTGACAGTCCGCCCGAGCAAGAAGGCGGCTTATTGGTCGACCCGATATAGGGCGAACATCCTCTCCCTGTGGGCCACCAGCAGGGAGAGGGTCGTCACTGGCATGCTTCACGGCCAATGTAACCCCTCTCGGGGACGATCCAAGCCGCGAGGTATGAGGTTGTGAAATGTGGATGAGTGAGGAGAGGGAAAGTGGTGCTAAGCTTCAAGCAAACGTTAGTCTCCCTGCTGAAACACGATATGGCCAGTCTCGATTGGCCCGGGCAAGGGCGTCCAGCCTGGGCGGCTCCCGGAGTATTGAAGACTGGTCATCTCTCTCCTAACCACCCGGTCAATCACACAGCCTCCGAACAACTCGTCTCCAACGAAGCACCGCAGGCTCGAACGTCCTCGATAAGGCAGGTGGAGGGCGATGGGGGAGTCAAGGGGGAGCCAGGCCGGGCCTCATGAGCTCGAGCTACACGGCTGGCTGCGGTACTCGGGAAGAGGCACGATCCGGCTGGGGCGCACGATCGGTGAACGGGAAGCGAGCTTCTGGATCCTGCGGGTTCTTGGGCAGCCCTTCGGCAATCAGCATCGCGTCTGTGTCTTGGACGAGCTAGAGGCGGAAGAGCTGCGAAGCAAGATCCAGGCGAATGGGAATATCCCCATCCCGGTCACGGTCCGCGGGATTCTGTTCTCGCTGCAGCCGGGAACGGACGTTTACCTCGTGGCAAGCCACGGGGGCATCCAGCCGCACGCTTCCGATCAGGCGATGTCGGAGACGGCGGAGATGCGCCAGGCAGTTGAGAAGCTGGTGCTTGAGGAGCTAGAGAGGCTCAATCCAACGACGGTCAGAAAGCTCCTTCTGGAGAATCGTTCCACCGGCAGCAAGGTGGAAAGACCATGAGAAGCAGCGGTGAGCGGATTACATCAGGTGCCGGGGTAGGTCGCGGCAGCGCGATGCAGTCTGCTGTCGGACGCGACCGCGCCTCGGCCGAGCGGGCCTGTGGCGCAAGAGCGCGGCCCATGGGCCAGGCGCCCCATCGGCCCCGGCCAACGCCGGGCCTCAAGGGACGCCGGCCGGAGGGGCCTGTGTTTCGCCATGGCAGGTCGCAGGAGTCTGGGCACGGCACGGTCTTGAGTGGGCAAAGATGCCCGAGTCTGACGAGCCATCCCTTCACCTGGCCTTCTCCAGCGACACTCTGGCGAAGCCATTCGCCCCTTCGAGTTTCGTGCGATAATGCTCCTGTGGCAGGTGCCCGGTAGGTGATCACTCGTGCTGAAGAAAGCAATCCTGATCATCCTATGTGTTGCCCTGTTCGTGCTCCTTCTGGCAGTCCTCGCGATCGGCGTCTGGCTTGTCAGGCCCGTCCAGACCGGCGCAGGCGATATGAGCCGTTTCCAGGCAGGGCGCGTGTACCTAGGACTCGCGCTGGATCAGTCGGGCATGTGCAAGCAGGCGTACATCTTGGGCATCGGTTCCAGCCTTGTTCTCGCGCCGGCCAATGCAGCGGAAGACGCTGCCCGGAACGAGATCAGATGGGCTGACTTACCCGGACGGGCCTGGGAGCTCTTCAAGGGCTACTTGGATGGGATATTCCACAATCCGCCCCCCTATGAGTGCGGTCTCCCCAGGCCTGCGGAGTGGACAAGTGATCTGCTGACCCGGTAGATTGGCCATTCTAGTCTGTGCGGTGTACAATCCTCATGCTCACGGTTCGCCGTGGGCCAGTACCCCGGGCGTGCCCCCCTCACGTCCGGGGTTAGTTACAGGATTTGACCGGGGGACTGACCGGGTTCAGGCAGATGTGAGACAGGACGGCTAGCGGAAAGAGTGCATCGGGGCCATCCTTGGGGTGTGGAGACACAACCAAGGAGAGGGTCCCGATGCGACTCGTATCATATCCCCGATCGTTCTTCTGTGTGGCACGACGTGCTACGGTGAAATTGACCCCCAAGGCTCAGAAACGCCTCAGGCTAGTGAGAGCCTGGCAGCGGATGCAACAAGGCGGCCTTTCTGGGGGCAAGGCGCCGACGTGGTGGGCGTCTCCCGAGCCAGCCTGTACCGCTTGCAGGAGGCGCTGAAGCGGGAGGGGCTGCGAGGGCTGGAAGAGCGCAGCCGGCGGCCCAAGCGGGTGCGTAGGCCGCTGTGGAGTGAGGATCTGGTTACGGCGGTTCGGCGGCTGTGGGAGGCGTATACGCGGTGGGGCAAGGAGATCCTGGTGGTGCTGCTGGAGAGGGAAGGGTACAAGACGTCAGCTTCCACGGTGGGACGTATCCTGCACCATCTGAAAGCCCGGGGGCAGTTGCGGGAAACGCCGCGCAGGCTGGCGTGCCTGCGGCGGCGGACGGTGCGAGGCCCGTACGCCACCCGCAAGCCCAAGGGGTACGCGATCGGCCAGCCTGGTGAGCTGGTGCAGGTCGACACCCTGGACGTGCGGCCAGTGGCGGGGGTGGCCTTCAAGCACTACACGGCCCGGGATGTGGTCTCGCGCTGGGATGTGGTGCAGAGGCATACGGGCGGGCGACGGCCAAGACCGCCACGGCCTTCCTGGACAGCCTGACGGCTCGCATGCCCTTCCGAGTGAAAGCCATCCAGGTCGACGCGGGCAGTGAATTCCAGGCGGAGTTCGAGCAAGCCTGTGCCGCTCAAGCGATTCGCCTCTTCGTCTTGCCGCCGCATTCCCCCAAGCTCAACGCCCATGTGGAACGAGCCCACCGCACCCATGCCGAGGACTTCTATGACCTCTACGAGGGTCATCTCGATCTGGTCAGCATCAACTGGGCCTTACACCGCTATGAGAGGGTCTACAACACGATCCGACCGCACCGATCCCTTGCCACACCGTCCCGGTGTCCTGCCGGGAAAAGGACACCAGCTGAGTACCTTCAGTGCTACCATCCCCGGGCAGCCCCGACAGCCCACCTGTCTCATATGTCCTGAACCCATACTCGGACTTGACGGTGCCGGAAAGCGGCTATATGATACAAGTGTGCGCAAGTATGCACAAATGTGAATAGCGCCTTCCGATAGCCCTAGCCGTGAGCTCACCACGCGAACGAGTCGCCAGAGCTCTCAACCACCAAGAGCCTGACTTGGTGCCACTGAGCCTTGGGGGTTCAGCCAACCATCTCGCCGAAGGACGCTACCAGCTGCTGTGCAGGGCTCTCGGGATCGAGGTCGAGCCCCGTAGGACGTTGGTTGGCTACTACACGACGCCGGACTATCGGCCGCTCCTGGATAGACTCGGGACTGACATACGATACATACACATCAGGCCACCCCGTGGCTACGTCGCCCATCCGCTGACGGCTCCGTTCGAGCCCTTCGTCGATGAATGGGGAATTCGACACTCGTTTGAGTCGGGCTTCTACCAGCTGACGGGGGCGCCCCTTGCGAAAGACCTCTCTGTCCGTTCGATAGAGCAATACCCTTGGCCAGACCCATACGACCCAGTTCGGTTGCAGGGGGTGCGGGATGAGGTCCTGGACCTCTACAACAACACGAGGTATGCCATCGCGGCGCATCGGCCTGTGTACGGCAATTGCTGGGAATTCGCGCGGCTGATGGTGGGAATGGAACAGGCGCTGATCATGACCGTGCAGGATCGGAAACTATTCGACGCGCTCATCTCGAAGCTCACAGACGTGCTGAACGGCTTCTATGATGCCTTCCTAGACGTAGTCGGGCCATATGTCCAGATCGTGGAGATGGCGGAGGACCTCGGCACCGCCACTGGGCCGATGATCTCGCCCCGGTTCTACAGAGAAGTCATTAGGCCGAAGCACGAGGCGACCGTGAGGCTGATCAAGGAGAAGGCATCGAACGCGAAGATCCTGCTGCACTGCGATGGTGCCATCAGGGCTTTCATCCCGGACCTGATCGCGGCCGGCTTCGACATTCTGAATCCAATTGAACCGAATCTGCCTGGAATGGATCCGGCCGAGCTGAAGAGGGAGTATGGAAAGGACATCTGCTTCCAGGGGGGTGTAGACGTGAAGGGCGTCCTTCCTCGGGGCTCGGTGGATGATGTTCGCGCAGAGGTTAGGTTGCGAATGGAGCAGATGGCGGAGGGCGGAGGCTACATCTTGGGCCCTTCGCACAACCTGCTTGACGATGTGCCGATCGAGAACATCCTTGCACTTGTGGACGCGAGGGTGTGATGAACTACCTGCGAGGGCGGCCAGCTGCGCGGAGGGGGAGTCAGAACTGGTGGTGATCTGTGAAGAGCTTATCGCCGTGGACGTGGTCGCTGCGGACGCCGATGCGACGATGGAACTGCTTGGAGAGATGCTGTGTAGATCCGGAGCGACCGAACCAAGATACACCGCCGCGGTGATAGCTCGCGAGGCCGAACACCCGACTGGCCTGCCCACGAAGCCTTTCCCCATCGCGATTCCACATGCCGGGACGGACGGGGTGTTGCGGTCAGCCATAGCGGTGGCATGCCTGCGTTCGCCGGTCGGGTTCCGGAACATGGGAGACCCGGACGAAGAGCTGATGGTGGAAATGGTTCTGATGCTTGCGACCGCATCAGCGGAAGAACAGGTACCTCTGCTGCGCGACCTGACCCTTGTGTTCGGGGACCCAGAGCGGCTTGGGGACTTGCGCTCTCAGCCGTCTTCTCGGGCCGTCGCGGAGTGGATGAGAAAGGAGCTGAGTATTGCCTGATGTCCTTGTGCATTGCCTCGAAGGGGATTGCGGGCGCCTGGGGCACATGATACTGGCCCAAGCATCCAGGCTGTGCGGGCGGAAACGCTGAGGGATGACGGAGGTGAGCTTGAGCAAACTGATCATCGTGGCGTGTGCGGCTGGGATCAACACCTCGGCGATTGCTGAAGACACGATTCGACGGAAGTTGGCGGCGGAAGGGCTCAACGATGTCGAGGTGAAGCGGATCCATATCGATGGGATCGACGCGTACATCGGCCGCATGGACATGGTTGTGTGGATGATGAAGGTCTACAGGGACTTTGGGGTACCCAACATCAAGGGCATGCCTTTTCTGATTGGGACCCAGGAGGAGAAGGACAAGACCTTGGACGAAATCGTGTCGCACATGAAATCGCTTGGTTAGGCAGAAGCTGTGATGCCCCCGTGAGGCCCTCGAGACCGCGAGTGTTGACCTGGGCCTAGCGGGCGCGCCGCGTACCTCGAATCGCCGGAGTCCATTCATAGGGAGACCGAACAATGAACATCATCTCGAGCGCCGTAGGGTGGTTCCTGAGTCTGGGATCCACGACGATTGTGCCGATTGTACTGATCTTGCTGGCTCTTGTCTTCAGGGTGGATTGGAGAAAGGCAATCAGGGGCGGATTGATGGTAGGCATTGGATTGGCGGGCCTTTTCTTGGTAGTGAACGTCATCATCGGTGCCCTTCAGCCAGCGGTGGAGGCGCTGGCGACCCGCCTCGGGATTGTTAAGAACATCGTAGATGTGGATTGGGCCGATGCGGGAATCGCGTGGGGTTGGCCTGGCGTTGTCTTCGTGATCTTGGGGGTCATTGTTGTCAACATCGTGCTGGTCCTGCTCAAGGCACAGAAGACACTGCAGACGGATGTGTGGAGCTATTGGCATGGGTCTGCGCTCGGCGGCTTCATCTGGGCACTGACTGGCAGCGTGGTCTGGGGCGTGGTCGCGGCTGTCGTGTACCTCACCGTCTGTGCGTGGATGGCTGATCTGACCGCGAAGAAGCTTCAGGACTTCAATGAGATGCCGGGAATTGGCGTGGTGTGCCCGGTATGGTATGCCAGCCTCTTGGCGATCCCGGTCGTCTGGCTGGTCGATCGAATCCCAGGATTGCGCGACTGGGACGCTACGCCAGAGGGTATACGCAAGCGCTTCGGCATACTAGGGGATAACGCCGTCTTGGGGGTCATCCTTGGGATCATCATCGGCATCGCGGCCGGCTACGATGTCAAGGGCATCCTGACCCTGGCTATGCAGGTGGCACTCATGATGGTCCTGCTTCCCAAGATGGTGTCTATCATCGCTGAGGGGCTGATCCCCATCACGCAGTCGATCGTTGAGTTCATGCGCACACGCTTCAAGGGGCGTGAGATCCACATTGCGGTCGACTGCGCGGTGCTTGTGGGGCACCCCTCCTGCATGGCGGCAGCGGTCATCATGTACCCCCTGGCCGTCCTGTTGGCAGCCGTACTGCCGGGAGTGCAGATGCTGCCCATTGCCAGCTTGGCGCTGATACCGTTCTACGCAGGTGCCATTGCGCCGTACACGAAGGGCAATGTGATCAAGACGGTTCTCGTGCTGATTCCGCTGCTGATCCCGTACATGTACTTCTCGACACTCACCGCCGATGTGCATACTGCAACCTTCGCGAGAATGGGCATGTATGCGGATCAAATCAATGCGGGCACCCACTTGGCCAGTTGGGACATGGGCGGCGACCCGCTGGGGTTTATCATCACCTCGATCTTCCGGCTCTTTGGCTTCTCGGTGTAGGTCGTCAGTCTAGTGGGCACCTCCCGCCAGGGAGAGCCCTGGCGGGAGGTGCCTGTGGCGGCGGATGGGAGATCGGGCAGGGTTTGGGACGAGGTGGATCAATGGCCACGTACCGGATCCATGTGGTGGGGGGATCGTGCGGTGCCACGCTGGTGAGGATTGAGGAGTACCTGAGGGAGTTGATCGTGGAGGAGATGGGATACGCGTGCAGAGTCTCTCACCAGAACGTCTGGGATTGCTTCGGCCCTCCGCCACCGGTAAACTTGATTCTGCAGACGTTTCCAGCCTACACCCAGGAGGATACCCCGGCCAAGATCGTGGACATTAAGCCGATGGTGCGAGACATCCATGATGCGGCCACCATATCGAGGGTGTTGGAGGCAATCGACCGGGAGCTAGGAGATCCCCCGCGAGGGAGCCATCGGCCCCGCTAGGCAGTCGAGAGAGGTATTAGGGCATGGCGCGCAGGATCTATTTGGACTACTGTGCCACGACGCCAGTGGATCCACTGGTGCGAGCCGCGATGTTGCCCGCACTCAGGGAGAAGTTCGGCAACCCGTCAAGCTTGCATTGGGCAGGACAGGAGGCGAGGGGCTCTCTCGAGGTGGCGCGACAGCACGTTGCCAATGCCCTTGGGGCAAGGCCGGAAGAAGTGTACTTCACGAGTGGGGCAACCGAGGCGGACAACTTGGCTCTGTGTGGCGTCATGCGGCGCTGCCCGCCGGAGCGGTCGCACCTGGTGACGAGTGCAGTCGAGCATCACGCCATCTTGCACACCGCGCGGGCATTGCAGGACGAGGGCTACGCGGTCAGCTACGTGCCCGTGGACGGCAAGGGGCGAGTCGACCCTGACGACGTGCGGCGTGCGATCAGGGCGGAGACGGGACTGATCTCAATCATGTTGGTCAACAACGAGGTTGGCACGATTGAGCCCGTTAGGGAGATTGGCATGGCGGCCCGAGAAAGAGGCGTCTTGATGCATACGGACGCCGTGCAAGGACTGAGCTACGTGGACACCGACGTCGGTGACTTGTGCGTTGACATGTTGTCACTGTCGGGTCACAAGATGTACGCGCCGAAGGGTATCGGAGCACTGTACGTGCGTCAAGGCGTGATACTATCGCCAACATTGCATGGGGGCCCTCAAGAACGGGGATTGCGGGCAGGGACAGAAAACGTGCCCGGGATCGTGGGCCTTGGAGTGGCAGTGGAGCTTGCGGTGCGTCGAAGAGCGGAGGAGCGGGACAGGCTTCGCAGGCTGCGCCAAGCACTGGTTGACGGATTGATGGAGCTGAACCTAGATGTGATTGTGAACGGTGACCCTGTCCATTGTGTTGCGCATGTTGTGTCCATGAGCTTCCGTGGCGCGGAGGCTGAGGCGGTACTATTCAGGTTGCACAACCGTGGGTTCGCGGTCTCCATGGGATCCGCGTGCACAGCGCAATCGATCGAGCCGTCCCATGTATTGGCCGCGATGGGGTTGCCGAGTGAGTACTTGAGGGGGACGATTCGAGTATCCATGGGTGTCCCCACAACGGAAGAGGAAGTCATGGCGTTTCTGGAAGCATTGCCGGAAGCCGTTCGGGCGGCTCGCGGGATCTGACGGCGGACGCGAGGAGAGAGCCTGAAGTGGCAGCGAAACGGATCACAGTTGAGCGGATTGGTTTGTTGGCTGATGTGGCGGAGATGTATTTCTTGGGGGGGATGACTCAGGAGCAGATTGCCGCGCGAGTGGGGACCACGCGTTCGATGATCTCGCGGATGCTCAAGGAGGCGAGGGAGAAAGGGATTGTTGACATACGCATCCGGCGACCTCTTGCCTATGAGCGGAGCCTGGAGAACGCACTGGTTGAGCGCTTTGGTCTAGAGAGTGCGCATGTCCTCATCCACCCGCCGAATGATGACCAGCCGCTAGTCAAGCGCTTGGGGGAGGCGGGTGCGGAGGTCCTCAGCGGCTTCCTGAGGCCAGGGCTCAGGCTGGGGATTGCCTGGGGCACGGCGGTCAGTGCGACGGTGAACGCGCTGGAAGTTGTTGGACAGATCCCGGTCGAGATTGTGCAGCTTGCGGGCGCCTTGGGCGCTCGCAGACATGAATACGATGGTAACACGCTGGCAGAGAGCCTGCGACGTAAGTTGGGTGGGGACATCTTTTATTTGAATGCGCCGTACATCGTCGAGAGCAAGGAGGCGGCGAAGTCGCTTCTGTCGAACGCGGACATACGCGAAGCGATCGAGCGCGGCAAGGGGTGCGATGTTGCCGTTGTCGGTATCGGGAGCATCGACCCAGCCCACTCAAGCTTCGACCTTGCGGACTATGCCTCCCCGGAGGAGCTCGAGGCCATGCTTGATCAGGGAGCGGTGGGAGACGTTTGCGGGCGCCAGTTCAATATGCGAGGCAGGCCGGTGCGATCAGCGCTTGGCGGGAGGCTGATGGCAATCCAGTGGAAGGATCTGCTGGCCATCCCAATACGGATCGGTGTGTCGGGGGGGCCGGGGAAAGTCAAGCCCATCCTGGGGGCTGCGCGCGGGCGGGTGGTGAATGTGCTGGTGACAGACAAGCTCGCCGCGGAAGAGTCGCTGCGGATGGATGCGGCCCCCGGCGAGTCGGAGGCGGGGTGACGCAGGCATGTAGTTCGGGTGGATCGCTCGGGTCGTGATCGAGGGCGATTTGACTGCCGATCGCAACAGCCTTCTGGCCAGGGCGGCGTCTACGCCTGGTCGCAGGTGCCGTCCGGTAATGGAATCGCCTGCATGAGTGGGCCGAGACCAACCGTCGCGGGCACATCGGCTTTGTGGTTGCCGGGAGATCGGGATGTTACTGATGGGGCTTCGTGAACAGGTGTTGCAGACTTCGTTGCGACTGCTGGAGGATGGAGTGATCCATGGGTCTCAGGGGAATGTGAGCGCGATCGACCGCGAAAGAGGTCTCGTGGCGATCACCCCCAGTTCCATCCCCTACACTGAGTTGTCGCCGGAGGACATCTGTGTTGTGGACGAGGATCGGAAGGTACGGGAGGGGAAGAGAAAGCCAACCAGTGAGATCGCACTTCACCTTGCTTTCTACAAGAGACGGGCGGACGTGGGTGCCGTCGTGCACACCCACCCTCCATACGCCACTGCATTCGGGGTTATCGGCTCAGAGCCGCTCCCGATCGTCCTGGTTGAGGCCGCTATGTGGTTGGGGGGGCCAGTGCCGGTTGCGCCCTACGCTCGGCCCGGGTCGGACCGGGTCGCGGAGGTTACGGCGGAGAAAACCGGCTCTGGCCCTGGAGCGATCATGGCCCACCACGGGCTCGTGACCGTGGGCCCCAACCTGGATTTCGCCTACGAACGTACGATCGCCGTGGAGAGCGGCGCGCGGCTGGTAGTATTGGCACGTTCCATGGGGAAGGAAGTCCTGAGCCTGGATGAAGAGGAGGTGGCCTCGCTACACCGTATGCTGTTGGCAATGTATTCTCAACCGCGTGAGACGACGGCTTGACGCGATGGGGTAGGCGATGAGTGAAGGGAGACCTGTGGGCGCGGTCATGAAAGCCCTCATGTATATGGGACCCAAGCAACTGGAGCTCAGGGAGGTGCCCATTCCGGAAACAGGTGACGACGGAATCCTGGTGAGAGTCCGGGCTGCCACGACCTGCGGAACGGACGTGAAGACCTATCTGCGTGGGCATCCGAAGATGCCGCCGCCTGCGCTGCTCGGCCACGAGTTCGCCGGCGATATCGTGAAGGTCGGAAGGGCTGTGGAACGATTCCGCCCAGGCATGCGCGTTGTTGCGCACAACAGCGCGCCTTGTGGGGAGTGCTTCTACTGCAAGCATGCGCAAGGCAACCTCTGCGAGAACCTCGTGCTCAACTTCGGTGCCTTCGCAGAGTATGTGGCTGTCCCGGGGCCGATCGTGAGGCTGAACACGTACGAGTTGCCTGAAGGGTTCCCGTATGAACGGGCAGCGCTAATGGAGCCGCTGTCGACGGTTGTTCACGGGCAAGGCCAGATCCGGATCCAGCCGGGTGAATCGACGGCTATTATCGGTGCTGGCCCGATAGGTCTGATGCATGCTCAAATGGCGCGGGTGCGAGGGGCATCGCAGATCATCGTGGTAGATCTCGTGGATGAGCGGTTGCGGGTGGCGGCGGACTTGGGTGCCACGCGCACAATCAACGGGGCCAGAGAAGACGCAGGTGACGTGGTCAGGCAACTAGCTGGTGGAAGGGGAGTGGATGTGGCGATCGAGGCGACGGGGACAAGCGAGGGGTGGATGCAGGCGCTGGAAGTTTGCCGTAGAGGGGGAAGGGTGCTCTGGTTTGGAGGGCTGAAGTCTGGCGCAAAGGTGGATGTGGACGCCGAAAAGGTCCACTATGGGGAAGTATCACTGTTTGGTACGTTTCATTCGACTCCCCGGGATGTGTATGCGGCGTACGGGCTGATTGTCGGTGGTATTGTCGACACGGCTGCGCTGATAAGTGCACGGCTACCGCTAGGGGAAGTGGAGAAGGCGCTTGAGATGATGAGCCGGGGCGAGGTGGTGAAGGTGGCCATTGTCCCGGACGTTGGCATTGCGCCTGTGAGATAGCCGTGCCAAGACGCCTGGGACCGAGCAGGTACTTGTGGCGCCTGGGGGGAGGAGTGAGGGATGTGATGCCGCGCGCCCGAGTCGAGGACAGCTCGTCTCTTGTGTTGCGGGGTCATGGCAGAGCACGAGGGGTCAGGCTGGAGTGTGAGGGACTTGGTGGTGATATCAGTTGGATTCCGGAAGTCGGGGTGGGGGACAGAGGGCAATGCCGTCTATACCGCGCGAGATGAGAGCCCTTATCTACTACAGCAACACTGACGTCCGGCTCGAGACGCGTCCAGTTCCGGCGGTCGGGCCCGGGGAACTGCTCGTGAAGACCGAGGCGTGCGGTTTGTGCGGGAGTGAGACGCTGGAGTGGTACATGATCCCGCAAGCGCCGAAAGTACTGGGCCACGAGCCGACAGGGGTGGTTGCAGCCATCGGCGAGGGGACCGAGGGGTTCAGGATCGGCGACCGGGTGTTCGTGCACCATCATGTGGGGTGCATGCATTGCCATGTTTGCCTGCGGGGGGACTTCACTCTTTGCGACAGCTACAAGCGCCGGGGAATCGATCCGGGCGGGTGTGTGGAGTACTTCCGGGTACTGGCAGACAACACGCGGTTCGACACACTCGTGCTTCCGGAGACCGTGTCTTTTAGGGAGGGGACGATCATTGAACCTCTGGCATGTGTGATGCGGGGCGTCAAGATGACGCCCATTCGCCATGGGGACACCGTGGCGGTTGTGGGTGTTGGTTTCATTGGCATGTGCTACATCCAACTCGCCCGCCTTGCACCTGCGGCGCGCATCGTGGCCGTCGACCTGAACGAGTGGCGATTGGCAAAGGCGCTCGACCTCGGAGCGACCCACGTGCTCAATCCCGAAAAGGGAAACGCCCGTGAGCAGCTCAGGGACCTGTGTGGTGGGAACTGTGCTGACGCGGTCTTCGTGACGGCTCCGAACCGCAAGGCATGGGATCTGGGGCTATCGCTATGCGGGCGGGGAGCGACCGTCAACTTCGCGGGGCCACTGACGGCCGATGAAACGTGGCCGACGAAGCCCAATGAGCTGTACTTCTCAGAAACCAAGCTCAACTTCAACTACTCGGCGAGCCACATTGAGACGCGGGCGGCGCTGGAGCTCATTGCTGCACGTAGGGTTGACGCGGCCTCCTTGATCACACATTGCTTTGGCTTCCAAGGCGCACGGGAAGCGCTCCAACTGCATGTCGCTGGAGACAGATCTCTGAAGGCTGTGTTTGTGCCGGGCGACGCCGAGGGAGTGCGGGAACAGTCTTGAGGTACAGTGAGTGGTTCAGACACATGTGAGACAGGACGGCTAGCGGAAAGAGTGCATCGGGGCCATCCTTGGGGTGTGCGACCACCGTCAGGGAAAGGTCCCGATGCGTGTTGTAGGATGCCCCCGATCGTTCTAGCTTGCCGCCCAACATCGAGCGGTTGAGCTCTCGCCGAAAGCCTGGGATCGGCTGCGCTGGCTGAAAGCCTGGCGGGCGCTCCGGGAGCGCGGTCTGAGCGCGGAGCAGGCCGCCGCGACGCTGCACCTGCCACGCTCGAATCTGTATCGGTGGGAGAGGCGCCTTAAGTCCGAAGGGCCAGCGGGACTGGAAGAGCGGAGCCGACGCCCGAAGCGGCTGCGCCGGCGGCAGTGGAGCCCCGAGCTGGCTCAGGCGGTGTTGCGCCTTCGGGAGCAGTACCCGGCGTGGGGGAAAGAGATCCTGCAAGGGTAGCTGAAGCGGGAAGGGCGGAAGACATCGGTGTCGACGGTGGGGCGGATCCTGGCCGACCTGAAGGCTCGGGGAGTGCTGGTCGAGGCCCCGCGGCGACCGGTGGTGGTGCGGCGGCATCGCCTGCAACGAGAGTGCGCCGTGCGCAAGCTGAGTAACTATGTGGTGGAGGCGCCCGGCGACGTGGTGCAGGTGGACACCCTGGACGTGCGACCGATGGCCGGAGTGGCCTTCAAGCACTTCACCGCCCGAGACATGGTGTCCCGCTGGGATGTGGTCGAAAGGCACCGACGAGCGACCACCCAAGCTGCCACCACCTTCCTCGGCGCGCTCCAGGCCCGCATGCCCTTCCCGATCAAGTCCATCCGGATCGACGGGGGCAGCGAGTTCCAGGCGCAATTCGAGCAGGCATGCGCCGAGCGCGGCATTCGGTTGTTTGTGTTGCCACCGCGCTCGCCCAAACTGAACGGCTGCGTGGAGCGAGCCTACCGCACCCATCAGGAAGAGTTCTACGAGCTGTATGACGGCGATCTGGACCTCGCCAGCGTCAACCCGGCCCTTCAACCCTGGGAGAGAACCTACAACACCATCCGACCTCATCGTTCCCTTGCCAAACTGACCCCAGCAGAGTAACTTCAACTCCACCACCCCAGGGCCGCCTGGAAAGCCCATCTGTCTGATATGTCCTGAACCCATAAAGGGGCTTGACTCCGGTACCACAATTCTGCTATTCTGTCTTACGAAAGGTGGAGTTCCCTGGGTGGGATTCCACCTTTTTCTGTTTCTGGCGGGAGCCCAATGGCCAAGAGGACTATCGAGATCTCCGTCGGTCGGCACCTCATCGGCCTAGCGGTCGTCCTGGTCGGCGGCACTCTCGCGTACTTCCTCGCTACATCAAGTCGCCTCGGCATCTTGCGGGCTCCGCGCTCAACGTCCACCCCTACCTCCGAACCGATGTCGGACCCCGCGGGGGTTGCCCACGAGGTGGCCGTCGCCATCAATGCTGTGGACTACCGCAATCCTGACAGCTGGCTCGCCTCCCTTCGACCGTTCAGCACTGACCGCGTGTTTCTAATGCTGCAGACAGTTTATGTGCCCATGAGCTGGAGCCTCTTCGAGCGTGATAGACGAGTGATCCAACCCGAACAAGTGGTCGCGGAGGACAGGGGCGTCGTGGCAGAGGGGCCTGGGTGGCAGGTTCGCCTGGTGGCCATCACCATCGCCGATGTATCGGCAGAGCCCGATGCTTTCGAGATGCGAATTGGACTTGCACGTGAGGAAAGCGCCTGGAAGTTCACTTCCCTGCTAAGCCAAGCCGAGGTCGATTCGCTTCTCGCGCACACAGGCGGTGACCAATGATGAAACGATTCAGCATTGCGATCGTAGCCGCGAGCATCATTGCAGCTATCGCTCAATCCGGGCAAGCACAAGGTGAGACACCACCCCCTGTCGACGAGTTCGTGACCTACGATCCGGCAACTGGAGAATACACCTTGAACCTTGAAGCCCTAACGCCCGTTGGCACAGTCATCACTGGTCCTCCGGAAAGTTGGCCCCTCACACCGCCCGAATTCATGCAGGAGATCCAACTGGGGGACTCGACCATCAACCCATTCATGATGGTCTATAACCGCTACGTCAGTCCGGACGGGTACTACGTGCTTGTCCCGACTCTCTACACGGCTGTCGTGATGACGGTTACCAACTCGTCGCCCTTCGACGTCCAGCCCTACGGCATGGTGGTCAACGGCTGGGTCGGCGCCGCGGGTTTCATGGGCTGGATGGAGAACATCGGCTATTCGAGAGAAGATGTACTGAATGGCGATTGGCGACTCGATCCAGGGTTCTGGGCGGAGCTGTTCCTGGCTGTCAACGATCCAAATAGCCCGCTGCACGAGGGAACGTTCTTCGCCCCGCCAGCCGTCCTGATCTACACCTGTGACCCAACGAATCCGGCCGACTGCGCCGCGGCCATGACCGCCGAGGCGAGTTCCGCCGGCAGCCCGACCCCCGTGCCATCCTCGGACAGCGCGTGCCCGGTACCAACGGCCATCCAAGCCGAAATCCGCGCCAGCGGGGAACTCGTTGCCCCGCCGTATCCCGTGGTGGTCGGGCAGGATCCCCAGCGCCGAGGCGCAGATCTGCAATGGCGGGTCGAGGTCCCTCCGGTGGTCTACAGCTGGTACGAGGCGGTCGTGAGAGAGACAGACCGGGTGTGCCGGCACGACCCCAGCGGATCGAGCGGCGGCTGCCCTGGGCCAGGGTCGCAGTACGACGAAGTCGTCGGGAGCGATAGCGGTTGGCATTCATTCATGGCCGATAGCCCGAACTGGAGAGCGAGTGGTGGCGAACACTACGTTGATTGTGTGAGACATGTCGAGGTCTTCACGGATCGCCTGCGCTCGGTGCGAATGACCGCAACGCTGGAGGAAGCGTCGAGGGACTGGATCCTCGTGGAGCTCGCGGCCCGCTACCCGGGAGCCAGCCTCTACCAGCCGGACTGGACGTGGCTACCACCGTTGTCGGGGCACGTGCTCGGGGATGGTACGTTTGTCTGGGAGTGGACCCAGGCGCGGATCCAGTTTCGGGACCCCGGTCAATATGCCCAAGTTGTCGAAGGGAGCACGATGGGCACGCCGGTCACAGACCCGCGCTACTTCAACCTTCCTGCAAGCGGCTTCCAAGTCTGGCTTTATGAGGCGACGTTGACCAGATGAACGTAAGCGATCCATTCCTCTGGATAATGAACGGACTCCTGGCTGTCG
>CAYQUY010000003.1:0-25262 GCA_964420755.1 uncultured Anaerolineaceae bacterium | reverse complement strand
CCATCGTCCCTACATTCATGTGCGGCTTCGTCCGCTCAAACTTCTGCTTGGCCATGATTGCGGTCTCCTCGCTGAACGATCGGTGTCAATCCCGACCTTCGCCGAGAGCCCTCAATGGGAATTGAACCCATGACCCCACCCTTACCAAGGGTGTGCTCTACCGTCTGAGCTATGAGGGCCTTCCCCGATCAACCTTGTCCTCGGAACGGCCCCATCCAGCGGGGCATGCGAACAAGGCATGATCACGATGGGCGGTGAAGGATTCGAACCTCCGAAGGCGTCTGCCAGCTGATTTACAGTCAGCCCCCTTTGTCCACTTGGGTAACCGCCCCTGCCATACGTTGCCGACCCGCGATCGAGGCCGAGCCTCTCAGTCCCGATCGCTCGCCGCCAACGGCCCCCCGTCACTTCCGGGGACAAGCCCCCGTCACTTCCGGGGACAAGCCGACGACGGGGATCGAACCCGTAACCTACCGCTTACAAGGCGGTTGCTCTCCCGTTGAGCTACGTCGGCATACGATAAAAACGCGCCTCACCCGCACGGCGCCATGGCATTATACCAAACGCAGTCTCCGCCGACAATGGGTGCCAGTTTATCAGGATTTGCGCACCCCGTCAATGAAGCCTTGGCTAGCAGGTCCCTCATCCCCCGCCGCCACACCTCAAGGGTCATTCCGCCGCCGGGGAGGCCTCCCCGGGGCAGCTGAACGCCCCAGCATAGCCCCTGGCTCGCCAGGCGGCGTAGAGCGCAAGCGAGCCCGCCACCGCAGCATTGAGCGACTCCACCCGACCTCTCATCGGCAGGCGAACCAGGTAGTCGCACCCCTCGCGGACTAGGCGCCTCATCCCCGCGCCCTCGCTGCCCACGACCAGACCCAGCGGCCCGCCCAGGTCAGCCTCATCCATGGGCGCGGCACCAGGGCTGTTCTCCAGCCCAACGATCCACAGCCCGGCCTGCTTCAGCGTCTGGATGGCCCGCGACAGGTTCTCGGCGGCGATCAGCAGGTGTTCACAGGCACCCGCAGAGGCGCTCACCACCGCCTGTGTCACGCCCGCGCTCTGCCGCGGCGGGATGATCACGCCGTGCACGCCCACGGCCTCCCCCGTGCGCAGCAGGGTGCCGAGATTCTGCGGGTCCTGCAGCGCATCCAGGAGCAAGACCAACGGGCGCTCCTGCCGTGAGGCCGCCCGCTCCAGAATCTCCGCTACGGTGCTGTAGGGGTAGCTCTCAACGGTCGCGGCGATGCCCTGGTGGTTATCGGCGATGCGGTCCAGGACCGCGCGGCCAACGGTCTCGATTGGGATCCCTCGGGAGGCCGCCAGTCCCAGGGCACGCCCTAGATTGCCGCGTGGCTGCACCCCCTTGGCCAGCTGCAGCCTGTGCACCGGGCGGCGCCCAGCCCGGATGATCTCATAGACCGCGTTTCGACCGCAGATCACCTCGGTCCTAGGCTTGGCCACCCGATGACCTTCTCCCGGCCCGCAGCCCGCTTGCCGGCGTGCCGCCTCTCATCCCTCCACGACCGACTAGCGGGCCTTCCAGGTGGTTCCGTCCTTTCCGTCCTCGACCGTGACACCAAGCTCAGCCAGACCGTCCCGGATGCGATCCGCCAGGGCCCACTGCTTGACCCGCCGCAGCTCCTCCCGTACCTGCAGGAGCAAGTCGATAAAAGGCGCTGCCTGTCGCTGGGCGGACAGGTCTGTCTCCAGGCGAAGCCCCAGGACTCCCGCCAGCTCTCGCAGCACGTCCTGGGCGGATGCCAGTGCCGTTGTTCCCGCCCCGGCGTCCCGCGCCTGGTTGATGCCCCGCACCAGATCAAACAGCTGCCCGAGCGCAGCCGGTGTGTTGAAGTCGTCGTCCATGCCGGCCAGGAAGCCGGTCCGGGTCGCGGCCACCTGGTCCGCCAGAAGCGCCTCGGCCTCGGGCGCCAGATTCTCCCCCGGGGTAGCAGGTTTGAGCGCAGCACGCAGCCGCTCTAGGGCCCGTTCGGCCTGGCCCACAACTTCGTCCGTGAATGTGAGCGGGCTGCGGTAGCCGGAGTTCAGGACCACCATCCGCAGCGCCTCCCCTTCATGCTGAGACAGGAACTCATCCACGGTGACGAGATTGCCGATGGACTTCGACATCTTCTCGCCGCGCAGCTGCATCATGCCATTGTGGACCCAGAAGCGCGCAAGCGACCGTCCTGTCAGGCTCTCACTCTGGGCGATCTCGTTCTCGTGATGAGGGAAGACCAGATCATTCCCTCCGCCGTGGATGTCGATCTCCTCTCCCAGGTGGTGCCAGATCATGGCGGAGCACTCGATATGCCAGCCTGGCCTACCCCGGCCCCACGGGCTGTCCCAGGCCGGCTCGCCTGGCTTGGCGGCCTTCCACAGGGCGAAGTCGGCGGGGTCCTTCTTGCGCTCGTCCACCTCCAGGCGCGCCCCGGCCCGCATGTCCTCCACCCGCCGTCTGGAAAGCCGGCCGTATTTCGCATCCCGGCTCACCTCAAAATAGACCTCCCCGTCGACGACGTAGCCATAGCCCTTGTCGACCAGCCCTTTCACCATCTCCAGAATCGCCGGAATCTCCTCCGAGGCCCGAGGGTAGAGTGTTGCCGGCAAGATGCCGAGGTCTCGCAAGTGCTGGTCGTACTCCGCCCGATACCTCTCTCCCAGCTCCAGAGGGTCCACGCCGAGATCCTTCGCCCGACGGATCACCTTGTCCTCGACATCGGTGTAGTTCATGACATGCTTGACCTGGTAGCCTTTGTACTCCAGGTAGCGGCGGATGACATCGAACACGATCGAAGACATGGCGTGACCGACATGGGCCTTGTCGTACACGGTCGGTCCGCAGACATACATGCGCACCCGCCCCGGCTCGATCGTCTCGAACGGCTCCTTGCGCCGTGTCAGGCTGTTGTAGATCATGAGAGGCATACCAAACTCTCCAACAATCCGCCGGCCGCTATTCCTCCTGAGGGCGCGCGAAGATCATTCGGCCGGCCGTCGTCTGCAACACCTTGGTCACCAGGACCGAGATGGTTCGGTCCATGTGAGCCTTGCCATTCTCGACGACAACCATTGTTCCGTCGTCCAGGTAGGCCACCCCCTGGTCGACCTCCTTGCCCTCCTGGATGACCTGCACCTGGAGCGATTCGCCCGGGAGGAAGACCGTCTTGACGGCATTCGCCAACTCGTTGATGTTCAAAACCGTCACACCCTGCAGCTCAGCCACGCGGTTGAGGTTGTAGTCGTTCGTCAGAATCGGACAGTGCAGCTGCCGGGCGAGGACGACCAGCTTGTCATCCACTTCCCGAACGCCCTCGACATCCAGGTCGGTGACGCGGAAGGAGACCGCGGTGTCCTTCTGGAGCCGATTGAGAATGTCGAGGCCCCGTCGGCCCCGCTGACGCCGCAACCCATCAGACGAGTCGGCGATGTGCTGGAGTTCGGTGAGGACGAACGAAGGGACGAGCATCGGACCGGCGATGAAGCCCGTGCGGGCGATATCGGCGATGCGGCCATCGACGATGACGCTCGTATCCAGGAGCACGCTCCGTCCCCCTTGCGGGCCGCCGAACCCCTCGTCCGACACAGACGACAGCCTCGAACGCAGCATGCCGATGATGTCATTCTGGCGGGCAACGAAGACGGCCACGCCGACATAGGTGAACACCAGGGCGCCCACGAAAGGCAGGATCTGGCCAAAGGGCTCCGGCAGGAGCGACAGTGGAAACGAGATGAGCGCGGCGATTACCAGCCCGACAACCAGGCCCATCAGCCCGGCCAGCATGCTCTGGGCTGAGATCTGGGTCATCATGTTGCGGAAGGCCCGCAGCGGGCGGGTCGTCAGAAAGGGGGTTGCGACGAGGCCGATCAGGGCTCCCACCAGGGCAAAGACACTTGCCCACAGATCGGCCTGGCCACCCGCCAGCCGGCTCAGCGAGACGCCGACATACATCCCGCCGACCGCCAAGGTGATCATGCCCACCAGTCGTAGGATGAATTCAAAGCTCATAGGCCTCACCACCTTAAAATCACAGGGCGAACGCCCGGCTTCGGCGTTCGCCCCGCAAGGAGCGACATCCTTCTCCCAATAGCCTGCCGGCCGATGAGGCGCCGTCTTCGCGCTACCTCCTAACAGCCGGTCAGTTGTCGATCAGGATGATAACGGCGATGAAACCGGGCAGTCGCGACGGGAGATAAAATGAACCGCCGGGACCAGCATGGATATGATATCACGTCTGGCACAACGGGGTCAACCCGGACCGGGGCGCCACCCAACTAGAAGGCCTCCAGCGTCCCTCGGCGCTTGGCCTGGTACTCGAACCAGCGGAAGAGGCTGTAGCCGACCAGAAGGTACACCAGCCCTAGGAGCGCCTCCCCCGCCAGCAGCGGCGCCACCTCATGGAGTCCTTGGCCGTCGATAAGCGCCCGAGCTGCAGCAATGCCCCGGGTGAGTGGCAGCGCCCAGGAGATCTCGCGCATCCAGCCCGGCAGCTGCGCCAGAGGGATGTTGGCCCCCGAGAAGATCAGCAGCAAGAAGTAGGCCGTGTTGTTGATGAACATCGTCTCCAGGCTGACCAGGCTGATGCAGCCCAGGAGCAACCCCAGCCCGGAAGTGCTGAAGGTCGTGATCAGGATAGCCAGGGCCAAGGCCAGAGGGTCGGTACGGCTCAGGTCAAGACCGAACAGGACGACCCCCCAGCCGAGCCCGACCACCACGCCAATCACGCCGTCGATGACGTGAAAGAACGCCCGTCCGGAGAACATCGCCAGGCGGTTGGCCGGCGTGCCCAGCAAGTACGGCAGCGTCCCCGCCCAACGATCGCCCCCGACGCTCATGGTCACCCCGTAGATCCCACTGACGGCCGCGATCTGAATGGCGTTGCCGATGATATAGAAATGGGCATTGGCCTGTCCCGTGGCGAATGTCCCCAGCAGGGTAAAGAAGAGGATCTGGGCGAGAGGCATCACCACCTTGGAGGCCGCATACGTCGCTGGTCGCAGCCAGGCAAACAGGGCGATGTAGGAAAGCAGCGCCCCCCGGAGGAACAGACGAAGGTTGAGCCAGAGTCGAGACATTCTGCACCGCCCTGGGCACGGGCCTCGGGCCTACTCCATCCTCAGCGTGGCGTCCGCCCGGGCCTTGTGCAGCATGACGCCCATTAGCCATCGTGACAGGAACATGTAGGCCACGCCCAGTGCAACCATCATCCCCCAGGCAATCAGGACCTCCTGCTGGCTCGCCCCCCCGCTGGATGATCCGTGCAGGGCGCGGGCAGCCCAGTACGGCGCCAGCACGTAGCTCAGCGGCGTGGTCCACCCAGGGAGCAAAGCGATCGGGAACAGGAAGCCGCTCAGCATGTAGACCGGGAACTCCATGGCGTTCTGCCAGTGCTGCACTTGCGGGTTCATCAGGAAGATCGGCGCGATCACCAGCCCGAAGCAGACAAAGGCGAACACCGTGAACACCAGCGACACCGCAAACAGAGCCGGGTGCTCAACGTGCAGTGGCGCCCGGAAGAGCACCGCCGCCAGCAGATAGCTCGCCAGCATGGAACCCAGCGATTGCAGCACCACCCCCAGATTCTTCCCGAAGACGATCAGCGACAGGTGCGAGGGCTGCCCGACCAACAACTCCAGCGTTCCTGTCCAGCGTTCCCAGTTAATGCTATTGCCCCCCATGAACAGGAGGGTGCTCCACAGGCCGGTCATCCCGCTGCCGACCACCGCATAGATGGCGTTGGAGGTGTCCCGCCCGGACAGCATCCACATCGCCAGCACCGCGATGACCAGCGGCTGAAGCAGGATCGTGAACAGAACAAATGAGTCTACAATGTTCGTGCGCAGGGTCACCTCGAAAGCCGAGGAGATCACGCGCAGGTTCTTCCGGATCGACTGGGCCATCATGCCTCGCCCTCCACGAGCCGCACGTAGGCATCTTCGAGCGTCGGCTCGCGGACGATGACCTTTCCCACCCGCTGCCCCTCGAGTGTCGCCATGAGGTCGGGCACCGCCTCAGCGCCGCGAGAGGTCTGCACCCGGAGCGCTTGGCGCTGATCCACGTTCTCCAGGGACACGGTGTCGACGAAAGGCAGCGTCCGGATCCTGTCAACCACGGCCTGCGGAATGCCAAAGACATCCAGTTCCACGATGGATAGATCGCGCACCTCGCGCTTCAGCACCTCGGGCGTGTCCATTGCCACGATCTTCCCATGGTTGATTACGGCGATCCGCTGGCACAGGGCATCGGCCTCGAACATGTAGTGGGTGGTCAGCAGAATGGTCTTGCCTCCTTGCTGGAGGTTCCGGATCGTTTGGCGTAGCTCCCGCGCGCCAACGGGGTCCAATCCCATGGTCGGCTCGTCCAGGAACAGGAGCTCCGGATCGTGGAGGAGCGTCCGGGCAATGTGCAGGCGCTGCATCATCCCGCGCGAGTACCCCTCGACTTTCTCCTTCGATCGATCCCCCAGTCCCACCATATCCAGCAGTTCGGGGATCCGCCGGCTCGAGACCTCGGGGTCGATGTGGTACAGGCTGGCGAAGTAGCGCAGGTTGTCCACGGCCGAGAGGCGCCAGTACAGCCCGCGCTCGCCGCCGAAGATGAACCCGATCCTGCTGCGGATGGGCTCGGGCTTCTTGGTGATGTCGTATCCAAGAATGCGGACCGTGCCCGACGTTGGGAGCAGCAGCGTCGTGAGCACCTTGACGGTCGTCGTCTTGCCCGCCCCATTCGGGCCCAACAAGCCGAATAGCTCACCCTTGTCCACATCAAAGGAGATGTCATCAACGGCGACAACTTCCTTGCGCTTGCGTCGGATGACACCGATCGCCGTCCAGTAGACCCGTCGCAGATTGCGTACCTCAATGGCACTCACAGGTGGACCTCCGCGAGCGTCTCGTCAGGCACGAGAGATACCGGGTAGGGAAAGAACCGGTTCAACCACACATCAAACGCGGCAATCGCAATGCTACCACACCGCCGACCAAGTCGTTCGTGGCGCGCTTCATCCCTCTGGGGAGAGCCATTACCTGGTCACGCCTTCAGCCGGAATGGCGCTCTAGTGAGCCGAGAAATGTCGCCGGGCGGACCCTGAGACCGGACGAACCGACCCGCGGGGCAATGGGCCGCTGCCATGCCAGGGGAAGGGCGTCTTGTACGAAACCTGCAAAGGAGGCGGGGTTTCTTCCCCTACATGCCTTTGGGGTCCGTCGATCTAGGCCCGCGCCAGGTCTCCCATTAGCGAGGGCATGCGAGATTGGCACATACCACCAGAGAGGCCAAGATCAGGAAGCTCCACATCTTCTCCATCGACAGCAGCGAGGCAGGTGATCCTGCCGGGAGGCTTGAGCGCGCAGCCGTCCCTTGACTACTCGACTTCCCAGGGAGCCCTTTCAGCGCCGATCCCTGCCAGGCCGGCCCGAATAGGCCCGGCCAAGTTGGGCAGCTTTTCGCCGATAGCGGCCAGCAAGCCGATGCAGCCGGTGAGCATCATGTCCCCGAAGGGCACGGCGAAATATGGCCGCAGCCTGGAGGCCCTCAGCATTCCCCCGCGCGGGCCGGTGACGACGACACCGAAGGGCCCGTCGTCAAGCGAAAATGGTTCGGGTTGGAGGATCAAGGCGCCGTGGCCCTTGTTGGCAAAGACCTGCTGGCGGCTCAGGCTGCCGTCCGCCAGGCCGCTCAGGAGCGCCTCAATCGCCGGCTGGTTCAACAGACCGGTATGATGCTCAAAGAGACCCTCGATCCCCTCAGGGCCGAGGCGGAACGCCAGCGTGTGGAAGTTGCCCACGTTGGCGATCAGCAACCGTTCCCGCGCAGCCACAATCGGGTCGAACGTAGCCCCGAGTGCCGCGGCCGGAGCTGTGTCCATGACGACGAGGGGACAGCCCACCTCCTTCGCCGACTGGACAACCGCCCGCATCCGCGTCATGACAGGTGGGACCTCCTCGGCTCGATGGGCAAAGGCTGCGAGCGTCCTCTCCTCACGCAGGCGACCCAGGAGATAGTCGAAGCGGAATTGGCGGTCCGAAACGCCGGGCGGCGCCGCACCGTGGTCGAAGACCGCCACCGCGAGCGCATCCAGTTGCAGGGAAACCCCGAAGGCACCAAAGGCGGACTCAATGGCGCCCAAGTCGAGGTCCTGCAGCAGGATGCGCGTCACGCCTTTCAGCGCCGCTGCCTCATCCTCACCGACGACGATGACGCCCATTTCCCGCGCCACCCATTCCAGATCGTCGTTGAAACTCCGGGCCGCGTCGGCTGTGGCGAAGATGCGCCTCCCAGCCTGTAGATGGTCCTGCGCTGCCCACTGGCTAGGGCCGCCACCCATCGTAACCCCTGTCAGCAGGAGATCCTCCCCCAACCGGGTTGCCTCCCGGATCCGCCCACGCACGATCATCGTCGGGGAGGGCAGCACCAGCTTGTACCCGTTCTCCAAGCTCACCCCGGGGCGGAAGAGGTAGATATCTTGGGTGCCTGTACCAATATCGACAGCAAGCACTTGCATGGCAATGATCCAAGAGCGGACGACAGACTATGGACGACAGACCATGGACGGCAGACCACGGACGGCAGGTGACGGCCTATCCTCGATAACCCTCGTCCGTCGTCCGTGGTCTATGGTCTGTGGTCTATGGTCCAGGCCGCGGCTGCCAGTCCGGCTGCATATCTCTGCCGGGGTAGCTGGTTAGGTTGACCTGACCGGTGCCTGCGACACTCATCAGGTAGATCTCCGGATTCTGGTCCCGCGTCGAGGTGAAGACGATGTAGCCGCCGTCGGGCGAGAAAGCTGGCTCCTTGTTTCCCAGGCTGTTGGTCAGACGAACGGGCTGCGTGGGGTGATCCACTGGCACAATGTAGATCTCCGTCGTTGTGGGTTGGCGCCAGGTGAAGGCCAGGTATGTACCATCGGGTGACCAGTCAAGCGTGTCGGCGCCGATCAGGCGATCGCTGCGGTCGAACTGCGTCGGCTCGCCACCCGCCAGGGAACGGAAGAAGATCCTCCCCGGGGCGCCGTTGATGGAGGCCACGACAGCCAACCTCAGCCCATCGTGGGTCCAGGCAGGCGAGTACTCAACAGCGTAACCAGCGCTGAGATTGTGGGCCCGTCCAAGGCTGCAACTCTCGGGCATTGGCAGACAGGAAATGTCGGCGACGAAGACCTGCCTCAAGTCGTTGACACGCGTGCTGGTGAAAGCAATCCGGTCACCTTGGGGTGACCAGGCCGGGTCGGTGTCGTCGCCAAGGGACTGGGTGAGATTCGTCGCCCCCGAGCCGTCCGCGTTGATCACCCACACGTCCAGCCCATGGCCGGGATCGGCGGCGACGTACAGGAGGCGGCTGCCGTCGGGTGACCAACGAGGTTGGGTCTTGTCACCGGGCCCGAAGGTGAGCTGGCGAGGGTCGCTCCCGTCTGGATTCATCGTCCAGATCTGCAGGGTGCGGCCGTCCTCCCGGTCGCTGACGAATACGATCCGGCCTCCGCCCCCGACGTACGTCACCGCCTCGGTCTCGGTCGGTGAGGGAGCCGGGGCCACGGTGGGCACCGGGGTCGGGGGCGAGCCCAGAGGTTCCATTGTCAGGACAGCGGTGGGCACCGGCGTCATGGGCGGGTTGAGCGCCTCGACCGCCGGGACACGGGTGGGGACCGGTGTCACGGGCTCGGCCTGTGTCGCCGTCGGTGAGACAGCAGCTGGCAGGCGGTTTCGCAGCACACCCAGGCCAAGCCACCCGCCAATCCCCAAGACTGCCAGGCTTCCTCCGCCGACCGCCAATGCCAGCCAGAATCCGCGCTTCGACCGACCGACAGGGGCCCTGGCCGGCGTGGTGGCGACGGCCTCAGGGGCCCGCACAGTGGCCGCCTCCGGCGCGCCGAGGATCGCGCCCCGGAAGGCGGTGATGTCCGGGTAACGATCGTCGCGCTCGAGCGACATCGCCTTCCGCAACGCCTGCTCGACGTGAGCCGGCACCGAGGGGTTCAGTCCGCGGAGCGGCTGGACTTCCACCTTGTTGAGCATCCGCTCGATGCTGTCCATCGGCGGGGAGCCCGTGAGCAGAGCATAGAGCGTCGCGGCCAGGGAGTACTGGTCGCTGCGGGCGTCGGTGCGCGTCCCGCCGTACTGCTCGGGTGGGGAGAAGCCCGGCGTCAGCCCACGGGCGCCCGTCGACGTCTGGCTCTGGTCGGCGACCTTGGCGATGCCAAAGTCAACCAGGATAGGGACGCCATCCGGCTGCAGTTTGATGTTGGCAGGCTTGATGTCGCGGTGGATCACTGGCGGCTGCCGCGAGTGCAGGTAGGCCAGGGCGTTACAGATCGCCTCCCCCCAGGTGAGAACCTCGACAACCGAGGGGGGCTGCCGGGCACAGCGCGTGTGCAGGTCCTCGCCCTCCACGTAGTCCATCACCAGGTACTGGTGACCTTCGAGGATGAAGTGGTCGGTCACCCGCGGCAAGTTCGGGTGCCGCAAGCTGGCCAGCAAGCTGGCCTCCCGCCGGAACTGGCGTTCCGACTCCGGGTTGAGGTTCAGGTTTTCCTTGACGGCCACCTGGATGCCCAGCGTCTGATCGAAGGCCAGGTAGACCGCGCCCATCCCGCCCTTGCCGAGCCGGCTTTCGATGCGATAGCGATCGTGAAGGACAAAACCCGGTTCTAGGCTCATGCGCCCGATTCTAGCCTTGACCAGGCCGCCCGGCAACCGAACCCCGGTCCCAGTGGTATCGACATGCATTGAGGAAAGGCGCGGCAGGCTCGACGCAGCCTTGAGGCACCTCCCTTCACACTGCTGCGGCGGCCGGAGGCACCCGTCCTGGAGCCTTCGCGTCTGGCCAAACGGCCTCGTAGAGTGTTATCATGGCAAGAGAAAGATGGTGCCCGAAGGAGAATCGTGGGCCGAAGCAGTGAGGCTTGAGGCGCAGGCGATGGACGCGGGGGCGGTGCCATCTGAGTGCCATGAGTACCGTGGGGGCTGGCGAACGATCCAGGCCGAAGTGACCGAAGAGGCACTGGCGACAATCTTCGTCAACGGCCTGGAGCTGAACGCTGTGCTATGCACTCCTCGCGACCTGGGCGATCTCGCCCTGGGTTTCCTGGCCAACGAAGGCCTGATCGAGGGCATGGGCGAGGTAGACCATGTCTACCTGAGCGCCGCAGGATGCTGCGTCGACGTCTGGCTCAACCACGCCCTGACCCAGCCCCGTCGCCGCATCATGACCACCGGATGCGGAGGCGGGGTAACCTTCGACGACCCGTCCCTTGGCCTTCAACCCCTTCCGTATGACGTGTGCCTCCGCCCGGAGACTCTCTTCGACCTGTTCCACCACCTTAACCCACCTGGCAGCCTGTATTCCCGTTCCCGCGGCGTGCACGCCTCGGCCCTCAGCGATGGCCAAGCCATCCTGGCCACGGCCGAAGATGTCGGCCGGCACAACACCCTTGACAAGCTCCGCGGCATGTGTCTGCGCCAGGGGATCGAGACGCGCGGTCGGATTCTTCTCGCCACCGGCCGACTATCGGCCGAGATGCTGCACAAGGGCACCCGCATGGGTTGTCCGATCGTCGCCTCGCGCAATTCGGCGACCTCCATGTCGATCGCGGCTGCTCGCGCCTGGAATGTCACCTTGATAGGATACGTCCGCCAGGGCTCGATGCGGGTCTACACCCACCCCGAGCGACTGAACCACCCATAGCCTGCGTGGAGCCAGCTCCCGCAGGGCGACTTGGTCCGGCGGCACAAGGAAAGCCCCGAGTTAGAGCCCTGGCCCGCAAGAGCGGGGAGGCCAGGCGCCACGGAACAAGAAGCAGGAACCGGGTCTTGTCTGATATGACCCGGTTCCTCGTTGGGCTGCTCGCACTCAGCCGGTTTTTCCAGTCTCCGTGAGGCCTCGTCGTTTCAGCTCGCTGGTTCGGGCTCTTCGGGCTCCAAGGCGGGGCCGAACCCCAGATCGAGCTCCTCCTCCATGCGAATCTGACCTCGCAGGAAGGCACCCTCTTCGGTCGAGAAGGAGGTGGTCACAACATCCCCCCACACCCGCCCGGTGTGGGTGATCTCGACTCGCTGGGCAGTGATGTCACCCTTGACCGAGCCCGCGACGACCACGGTCACGGCCCGGATATGCTGGCAGGTCACCTTCCCTTGCGCGCCGATGATCACCAGGCCCCGCAGCGTGATCTCGCCGTCGAAGGCACCCTCGATCCGCACCCCTCCCGTGCCGCTGATCTGGCCCTGCCAGGCGATGCCTGCCCCGAGCACCGAATCGACGCGCTCGGGCGGCTCGCCCGCGATCGGCCGGTCACTCGCCCTGCGAAACATCCGCACCTCCGACTCGCTGACTACCAAGGTCTCTCGCCGCGGGGAGTCCCGCGACGGATTCGGCAGCCAGCACTGCACGGAGAATGGCCTGCGCTACAACCTCCGCCGCGTAGGCGCCGACGACGTTGACATCCACCCCCTTATTGCCTGTGGACAGGGCAAATAGCGTGTCGCCGTCAAGCATGGTATGCGCCGGACGGATAGCTCGCGCCACGCCATCATGGGCCATCTGGGCGACCTTGTTCACCTGCTCCTTGTCCAGCCCGGCATCGGTGGCGACGACGCCAATGACCGTGTTGCCCCGCTGGGCAAAGCGCAAGGCCGTGCGTCCCACCATCGTTTTCATGACCGCCAGGCTGTCGGCAAAGGGACCCTCCCCTCCGACCTTGACGGGACCAAGCCTGGCCGGACGGGCGCCTGCCACGATTCTGCCGGTTGCCGGGTCGACGACATCGCCCAACGCATTGACGGCCACAATCGCTCCTACCATCGCCCCGCCACCGATCTCCGCGCTGGCCGTCCCGATGCCCGACTTCATCGCGCCGGCGGGCCCCAGGACCTTGCCCACGGTGGCGCCCATCCCGGCGCCCGCGTTGCCCTCCTTCGGCGCCTCTGAGGAGGCGTTCTGGCAGGCGGCATACCCCATGGCCGCATCGGGTCGGACGTCAGATCGGCCAATCAACAGATCGAAGAGCACCGCCGCCGGCACAATGGGCACCTTGGCCACCCCAGTGTCGAAGCCGATTCCCTTCTCCTCCAGATAGCGCATGACACCCGAGGCCGCATCCAGCCCGAAGGCGGAACCGCCAGTGAGGAGCACAGCGTGCACCTTCTCGACGAGGTGCATCGGCCTCATCAGGTCGGTCTCGCGCGTCCCTGGCGCGCCGCCTCGCTGATCAACGCCTCCGGCTGCCCCACCCTCACACAGGACGACAGTGCAGCCAGTCAGCGCCTCGGCGTCGTCGGCATGGCCGACGCGGATTCCGCTCACGTCCGTGATGGCGTTCCTCTTGGCCATACGCCCTCCCTACTGAAGCGGCAAGGATCCTCTCTCCTGCCACATTCCTTTGCCGGTCCCAGACCCTCTCATGAGGCGGAGGCGCCTGCTGCTCTCGGATTCCCGGGCATGGTTCTTCACCCCAACTTGTAGCCGATCCGCCGCAGGAATGCCTTGCGATCGGCCACATCCTGCTCGCCCTCGACGCCTTTGGGTTTGATCCCATCGACGACGCCCAGGACGCCGCGTCCCTGACCGGTCTCGGCCAGGACGACGTCGACCGCATTGGCCGTGGCGCAGAAGATGTGACACACCTCGGGAACGCTCTTGACGGCATTGAGGACGTTGACTGGAAAACAGTTCTTGAGGAAGATGATGAAGGTGTGGCCGGCGGCCAGCTTCAGGGCGTTGGACTTGGCCAGCTCGACCATTTCACCCGAGGTCCCGCTAGCGCGGACCAGGGCCGGGCCAGAGGACTCGCAGAAGGCCAAGCCGAATAGGATGCCGGGCACAGCGGCGACCAGCGCCTCGTGCAGGTCCTCGACCGTTTTGATGAAGTGCGATTGGCCCAGAATCAGGTTCACATCCTCTGGCTTCTCGATCGCGACCGTAAGCAGCTCCATCCCATCCCTCCCTGCGACAACGAGGCTCTTGCACTCGCCTGTGGCAAAGGCGGTTCCATTGTAGCACCGGACCTAACGACACTCAGAACGGCGGTCCCATCGATTCGCGGGCAAGGGCGGGCTCCCCTCGCCTCGCGCGAGGTCTGAGAAGGCCCGCCCCTGCTATTGACGGGGGCATGAAGCTGGCGCTGACGCCCCCAGGCCCTTGTGAGAATGGGATCGCCCGCCTACAAGCCCTCCTGCCCCAGCCGAGCACGCTCTTCCTCGGCCACCGACTCCTCCAGCTTCCTATATAAGGGTTGCGGCTGGCGCAATGCCTGGCCGGGCTTGAGCTCGCTCGGCGCCCACTGCCCCGAGGCGCCTTCGCTGTCATAGATGAGGGCGTTGTGGGCGCGCTCGGTTTCTTGATAGGTGACGATCTCTTGCTCACCCATCAGGGGTCGGTCGTATCCGAGGCTGCGGTGCAGATGCTCGGCGCTGAACGGGAGGAACGGCGAGAGAAGGATCTTGAGCGAATCGATGGCCTTCAGGGCAGCGTAGATCGTTGTGGCCGCCGCGCCTCGGTCTGTCTTGATCGTGAACCAGGGCCCCTGCTGATCCAGATAGCGGTTGACGGCGCCCGCCAGAGCCATAGCCTCCCCCAGAGCCGCCCGCAGACGAACGGCCTCAAGGTGCGCGCCGACGGTCTGGAACCCATTCTCCACCAGCGCCAGAAACTCCCGGTCGGCAGGGCGCAGATCGCCTGGTTCGGGGACATGGCCCTCCCAGTGCTTGAAGGCGAAGGACAGCACGCGGTTGGCCAGGTTGCCCCAGGTGGCGACGAGCTCATCGTTGTTGCGGTGGACGAAGTCGAGCCAGGAGAACTCGCTGTCGCGGGCTTCGGGCATGACCGCGGCCACATAGTAACGGATAGCGTCTGGATCGAAGCGGGCCAGGATGTCAGGGAGCCAAACCGCCCAGTGGCGGCTCTTGCTGAACTTGGCGCCCTCGATGTTCATGAACTCCTGGGCCGGAATGTCGTAGGGCAGATTGAACCGCTCGTCCTCCCGGCCGTTCCAATTCCTTACCCCAATCAGCTCCGCTGGCCAGATGGTGGTGTGAAACGGGATATTGTCCTTCCCCAGGAAGTTATAGATCCGAGCCTGGGGGCTGTACCACCAATCCTTCCAGGCCTCCGGCTGGCCCGCGTTGTGGGCCCACTCCACCGAGGCGGTGAAGTACCCCATCACGGCCTCAAACCAGACGTACAGGCATTTCCCCTCCCATCCCGGCAGCGGCACAGGCACCCCCCACTCGATGTCTCGCGTCACCGGTCGGCCCTTCAGCCCCTCGCTGAGGAAATTGCGAGCGAAGTTGATGACGTTCGGCCGCCAGTGGGATGCGTGCTGCTCGATGTACGCCTGAAGGTGGTGTGTGAACAGAGGGAGGTTGAAGAAGAAGTGCTCCGTCTCCCGGATCACCGGCCGGCTGCCATCCGTCTTGCTGCGAGGATCGATCAGGTCAAGGGCATCCAACAAGCTGCCGCACTGATCGCATTGGTCGCCGCGCGCTCCGGTGAAACCGCAGACGGGGCAAGTACCCTCGAGGTATCGGTCCGCCAGGAACCGCTTCTCACTCTCCGAGTAAAACTGCCGCTGAGTCTCCCGGTAGAGGTAGCCGACCTCGTGCAGCCGCAGGAAGAAGTCCTGGGCGATGCGGTGGTGATTCTCGGTGTCGGTGTGCGTGTACAGGTCGAAGGAGATACCGATCTTGCGTTGAGTCTCCAGGTGCCGCTGATGGTAGTGCTCAAAGACCTGGCGGGGGGGAATGCCCCGCTTGTCGGCCTCGACCGTCGTCGGTGTGCCGTGCGCGTCCGAGCCTGAGACCATCAAGACCCGGTTGCCCTTGAGGCGGTGGTAGCGGGCGAAGATGTCGGCAGGGAGCAGGGCACCAGCCAGGTGCCCGACGTGGAGATCGCCGTTGGCGTACGGCCAGGCGACGGAAACATGGATGATGTCAGACATGGCAACCCTCACAGACTTGCCGGAAACCCGGCCCCTTGCCGCTGCTGCGCCTGGCGAAGGAACCGGGTAACCTTCCCGAATTGTAGCATGCCGGCGGGGGCAAACGAAGACGCCAGCGCGTGGCTGGCGGGTGCCGAGCTACCGGGGCGGCGGCAGAAACCGGCTAGCGTCGGGCGCGGGCCGCCTCCGCCGAGGGCTCTCGCCTTATCGGCCTCGGTAGCCTAAGCATGACCCCCGGCACTTTCCCTAGGGATCTGGGGAGGTGTCGGGGTGATCATGCCCTCTCGATTCTCGCTCAGGTCATGTCCTCACACCGGGTACATTCAGGCTTGAAGCCAAACTACGTGAGCTTTCAAGGGAGTCAAGGTGAACGTAGCCATTAACTGGGATCCATTGCAGAACGCAAGAGACCCTGCAAGCCCTGGCTCCCTTGACTAGGCCACCTCCTTGGAGGGCTTCCGTTCTCCGGCCCCACTGCACTATCATCTTCCGCTAGGCCAGGGCAAGGGTACAATTGGAGCTTGGCAGGAATCCCGGAGTGACGGTGGCATAGGACGAATATGATAGGAAACGACATTGTCGCTTTGGACCTGTTCAGTGGGCCGGGTGGGATGAGCCTGGGCCTCGCCCGCGCAGGGTTCACAATGGCGGCGGCAGTAGACTCCGAAAGGCATGCCGAGCGCACCTACACAAGGAACTCGCACCACAACCGCGGTGCGAGGTTTGTCCTCGCCGACCTGAGCCTCGCTAGTAGCGCCGATCTCTTGCGTCAAATAGGAGTGGGCCGCTCTGATATAGCCTTGCTGGCAGGCGGACCACCCTGCAAGGGCTTCTCAAGCGCCAACATGAGAACCCGGAACGGACAGAATCCTCACAACAGGCTTGTCGATGACTTCTTCAGGATCGCCGTCGAGATCAGGCCCCAGATCTTCGTGATGGAAAACGTCATGGGGCTCGTCTGGTTCAACGAAGACTTCCTTCAACAATGCGAGCATTTCACGCGGCTTGCTTCTTTAGGATACGAAATTGATCTCCTGCGTACCAATGCGTTACATTATGGGGTGCCACAGAATCGCGAGCGCCTGCTGGTAATTGGCAACCGCCTCGGCCGCAGACCCTCAGGGCCCCGGCCTACTCATGGACAAGGTCTAGGCAAGCCTACAGTCACCTTGGGAGAGGCGATAGTCGGCGACCTTCCCCCACTGAAAGGGGAAGCGGGGTCCCAAGTCTGCGACTACATCTCCGAGCCATCCTCCCCCTACCAGAGAGCAATCCGAGGCCGAGCCCGGAGAGCTCATAATCATGTCGTCACGGGCAACAGCGAAGCGGTCAAACTGCGAATGTCCAAAGTACCCGTCGGGGGGAATTGGCGAGACATACCTTCAGAGTACCTGGGCATCTCCGTATCCCACAGTTGCCTATACCGCAGACTCGATCCTGCAAGACCATCGGTGACGTTGGGCAATTTCAGGAAGAACATGCTGATACACCCTTGCGAGGATAGGCACCTGTCTCTACGGGAGGCCGCGCGCCTCCAGAGTTTCCCTGACGATTACTATTTCGACGGGCCGACGACTGTCATGCAACAGCAGATCGCAGATGCCACGCCGCCCCTGCTGGCTGAAGCCCTGGGAAGAAGCTTACTGAGACTTCTCACCGGCAAGCGATGATTCACAAGGTCTCCTCTCGCAGAAAGGCGGCTTTCCAGCGACAGTTGTTGCGGTGGTACGGGGCAAACCGGCGGCGATTCAGCTGGCGCAAGCCGGGGCGCACATCCTACCAGATTCTTGTCGCAGAGGTCATGCTCCGGAAAACCGATGCCCGGAAGGTTGCCCTCGTTTACGAGGGCTTTCTGACCAGGTACCCCTCGCCGGTGTCGCTTGCTCGAGCTCCAGAGAGGGACTTGAGGAGAGAGTTCCGAAGCCTTGGGATCACTGACCGGGGTCGCCTCATGAAAGAACTCGGCAACAAGATAGTCACGGACTTCAACGGCAGGATGCCGGCCAACGCGGATGCCCTCAGCCGTCTACCAGGAGTGGGTCGATACACGGCAAACGCGATTCTGTGCTTCGGTCTGAGGAGGGATGTTCCCCTGCTGGACACCAACGTCATCCGTGTCCTTGGACGCGTGTTTTCTGCCTGCTCCGATAGGCCACGCGCCCGAGACGACCTAGCCTTCTGGGAGTTTGCAGCCTACCTTGTGCCAAGAGGCAAGAGCGTAACCTACAATCGGGCGATCTTGGACCTTGGGGCCCTGGTTTGCACAGCCCGCAAACCCAAGTGCCCTGCATGCCCCCTGAGCGGCATTTGCGATGTCTCAACTCGGGCAGTGCGCAAGCGATCCGTCCATGCCAACACCTAGGTGGGGTCTTCTGTCTCCTGGGCGCCACGCCGTTCGGTGAGCTCGAGGGCCTTGTCATAGATGGCGAACAGCTCGTCGTCCGAGAAGACGGTAGTGTCCTTGTCCTTCAGTCTCCGGTTGAGCTCTTTCGCCAAATCCCTGAAGCCTTGACGACCGAGTCCGCCTAGATCCCTGATCCTCTTCCGCATCCAAGAGTCGATTCGCCGCTCTTGACGTAGAGACTTCGAGTCGATGAAGAAAACCCAGTCATCCCACTGAAGCCTTTTGACAAAGCTCCAAGGGAACCTCGATAACCTATAGCAGTAATCAAGATGGACACGTGAAGGGCCCCGATCCTTTCTCAGGATCCTTGGCGTTGCGTACATACGGATAGCATCCCACAGAAACACCCGCTCCCTCGGTATCACAAGCCTGGTGTCCTCGACAAAGGGCGCCAGGCGACTGCCAAGGTTCCACCAGAGCTCTATGTTCCCCTTTCTCGGCTGGCCTCCTGGCTGAGGCAGTTCTCTCTCCAGCAGGCCTTTCGCCGTAAGATCTGTCTCGATTGCAGGGATGCCCTTCGCCAGCTGTCGATCCAGCTCAACCGCTAGCTCGCGGTCCTCTGCGGAAGGAGGAAATGCCACGGATCTGAAGCGTGGACGACCCTGAGTATCCTTTTCTACGATTACAGCCATGTCACGATCTACCCCTCGTAGTAGGTGGCAAGCACCCTGTCCAATGCCCCATTGTAGGCTCGTGCTACGGAATAGGGCTCATCACCCTGCTTGACCTCATTGTTGAAGGGGTCAAACTTCTCGATATGTAGTGCGACGTACAACGCCTCTCGGGCCATCAGCTCGAAGATGTACTGCTGGCGCCTACGTGCGTCGTCCTGCAAGGCATCGTACTGCGGGTGAGTAAGATTCAGCGAGAACACCCATCGCCCATCTGAAGAGCCTGGTCTCACTCGGGACCGAGGCTGGTCAGCTCCTCCTAGGAACGTGTCCACGTCTTCAAAGATCCCAAACCCAGGCTGGTCTTTATTGAGCCAGAGTATGACGTCGTGAACCCATTTCGTGCCTTTCTCAATGCCCCCCTGGTCTGCTAGCGACGTGGCGCGGCAACGCAGCCTGACTCTGCCCTCGCCGACGACACCATATGTCGCCTCGTCGAACTCAAGCGATGGAACAACCACCTCCATTGTGCCGAGCGCACCCAAGATCACGTCATCACGCCTGACGGTTTCAATCTCCTGGTTTTCGTATTGCGGATCTAGGGTGACGACAGCCACACGGATCTGAAGGGCCCCGGTCATTCTGTTGGCGATCGTATACCTCAGGTTTCGGATTGCCTCACCGTAGTTGACGCGTGTGCTAGTGGCTCGCGGCAAGTCGATGTTGTCAAGCCTTACCTGCACCGGCTCCTGCTCCGGCTCCGGTTCGATCCCTATGTAGATGGGAATGCGGGCCTGAGCCACAGTCTCACCGGTGATGTTCTGCGCCCGACAAACGCACTCGATTCTCTCATGCTTGGGGTACACTTCTTTCGCTAGGTGGAGGGTGAGCGCAGGTAGGACAATCTCCTTGGTGGCCTCCAGCCTCACGTTCCTGGAGAGGACCTGTTCGATTGCACCCCCATCGGGGAGATTAGTGGTCACGGTCACTGCCAGCTCTCGGTCGCCCTCGGAACGGTTCGCAACGCGGAATGCCAAGTCCGAGATCGTGTCGCCTATCTCCACGCGACTACTACCGGCAATGGGAAACGTAACACTGGCTACTGAGATCGCGATTTCCCTTCTCCGCCGCGGAGGCGCGCCGATCCCAAAGATGCCTAGGTCCTTCATGATCTCGTTGAGCTTCTCATGTGCTGCTCGCAATGCGTCGCGCGCCTTCTGATCTGCCGTTTCCTCCGGGTCCACATCGTAGCCAAGTTGGCGCTTGAACTCGTCATAGTGGAGCTGTGCGAACTTCTTCAGCTCCCTATACGAGCTGAACTGTGCACTGAAGCTGTAGTGGACGAGATCCTCCGCTTCCGCTATTAGATCCTCATACTCCTTGTCGAGCTCAATGACACCGAAGAAGAACTCATCCAAGTCAGCGGGAGTGTCCTTCAGCTCCACACACCCCACCTTCATGGACTTTCTCTGTATGTACAAGCCCCTGACGCCATCAGGCACTGGCTTGTTTGCCTTGCCCATGCAGATGCGCTTCACTCGAAGTGGAATTCCCTTGACCGAGACGGTCTGGTTCTCCTTCTTGTACGACCTAGCCGGGGGGAGGCTCCCGGAGACAAGATCATCCAGCAAACTTGGGGACTTCGCGACTTCCTTCCCGTCGTCGACAACTACACATATCTTCACGTCCTTGCCGTGTTTGTACAGTATTTCCCACCACGTGTCTTCAATGAACTGCATGAAGGAACCGTCCCTAATCCCCTCGACGATTTCGTCCAACGGTTCGACTACCGTTATCCTTGTTCCGACCGTACGCAACGGCTCGAGACTGCCGCCGGTTTGCTTGTCCAGCATGTTCTTCGCCGCCTGTCCGATCAGCACTCTCGGGAACTGTTGGAGGCGGCGTCCCTCCTGGAACCTTATGCCGAGTCTGTACTCGCCGTCGAGGGTCAGAGAGTCGTAGATGATCGTTCGCGTCTTCGAACTGGCCTGGAACAGGAGTTTCCCCCGGCCATAGAGGCCTGGCCCGTAGTTGCCTCCAGAGAAGTTCATGTTCTCGAAACGGGCCAATCTTTCCTTTGGTGGCAGGTTGTCAGGTATCGTCTCGGGATCGTCGTACACCGTGCCGGTTAGTCCAGTAGTTCCATAGTCAGTCATTGTGAGGTATGTCTTGTCGTGCCGACCGGGAACTAAGGCAAAGTCAACCCCCCATCCTTTCACTTTCTGCCGTGCGCCCCAGGCGTTCTGTATCGCATCCTTCTGTAATCCGTGCACCAGGCCCTTGGAATGCCCCGTCCTATAGTCCTGGGCAAGTTGATCGATGTAGCTCCCCCATTCCGTTTGCGGCTGGGCGTACATCCTCTTTCCACAGCTGGCGCATATGAGAAGACCCTCTTGGTTCTCATGCTCACAATGGGGACAGATGTTCATGGCATTCCTCTCCAGTGAATGCGAGGGGCACTCAGTCAGCCTCTGCAAGCCATGCGATTCTCACTTCGCCCTCCAGCGATTTCATTCCTTCATCCCCGGTCACCAAGGCTGTCTTGCTTTGGCTTGCCAGCGCGGCCGCAAAACAGTCCGAGTAGGACATCCGATGCCTCGATTTGAAGCCTGCTGCCGCTCGGGCCAATTCCCAGGCGACATCTACAAGCTCGATTCCTAGCTGCGCGAGCTGGGCCACTGCCCGATCAGCCTCGGCGTCCGAGGTCGCCCTCGCGATCAGGTACCAGACCTCCCCAGCATTGACCACGCACATGAGGAGTGGTGTCCCGCTCTCATGGGCGTCTGCTATGAGGTCCGCAACCTGCTGTCCCGCGGGCTCACCCGCTAGGTAGGCGACAACCGACCACGAATCCATCACATACCCCTTGGCCTTGCGCGCCATCAGCGGTCCCTTTCTCGGGCCTTCTCAGCCATGAGCGCCTGCAGGAGCCCTTTGCCCTTGTATTTCCCCTGCAGGCTGTGGACATACTCCCTGGTGATTGGGGTCAGTATGATACGGCGCTCCGATTCATCCACGACAACCTGGATGCGTGTGCCTTCCTTGATCCCGAGCTTCCTCCGAGCCGAGACCGGGATCACGATCTGTCCTTTGGTCGTTGCATATGTCTCCATGCTGTTCCTCCTTCCAACTGGAAGTATGCCACATGTTCATGGGTAAGTCAAGGTCCGGCGCTCTTACTTGCCGTTCAACGTAGTACCATTTTCTCATTGGGCGCTGTCGGGGTGTAGTTGGACGGCCCAGCCCTGGGGCTTTGCCCGCAGAGTTGGGCCGTCGGAAACAAAAACAGGGGTCACAGCCTGCTACGACCCCTGTTGGCAGAGGTTGAACTTAAGTCGGCCCTAGGACAAGTAGTCGCGCAGCTGGCGCGCTCGGCGAGGGTGGCGCAGCCGCCGCAGGGCCTTGCCCTCGATCTGGCGGATGCGCTCCCGAGTCAGGCCGAACTTCTGACCCACCTCTTCCAGCGTATAGGAGCGGCCATTGTGCAGGCCGAAACGCAGGCGCAGGATGCGGGCTTCGCGGGGGCTGAGAGTCGAAAGCACCTCTTCGATCTTCTCGCGCAGGAGGTTCTGGTAGGCGCTCTGCGTCGGGGTCGGGGTCGTCTCATCCTCGACAAAGGCACCCAGCTCGGAGTCCTCCTCCTCGCCGACCGGGGTCTCCAGCGAAAGTGGGCGCCAGGAGACCCGCATCATCCACTGCACCTTGCGCGAATCGACCTCCATCACGTCGGCGATCTCTTCGGGGGTTGCCTTGCGGCCCTGGTCTTGCTCGAGCTCGCGGGCCACCTTATACAGGCGCCGGATCCGGTCGGACATGTGGACCGGGACACGGATGGTGCGCCCCTGATCGGCGATGGCCCGGGTGATCGTCTGGCGGATCCACCAGGTGGCGTAGGTGCTGAAGCGGTAGCCGCGATGGTAGTCAAACTTCTCTACCGCCTTCATCAGGCCAAGGTTGCCCTCCTGGATCAGGTCGAGGAAGGGCACCCCCCGCCCCATGTACTTCTTGGCGATGCTGACGACCAGCCGGGTATTGGCCTTGATCAGATGATCGCGCGCGGCGCGCGAGTCCTGGACGTGGCCCATCAGCTCGGCCCGCTTCTTGGCCGTGCAGTTGCCGTTGAGTTTGGCCAGGCGGGCCTCGGAGGCCTTGCCGCGCTCGATGCGAGTGGCCAGATCGACCTCCTCCTGGGTCGTCAGGAGGGGCACGCGGGCCATCTCCTTGAGGTACAGCCCGACGGTGTCATCGCTAGAGATGGCGCTCAGATCGAAGGGCTCGGCGTTGTCGAGGGCGGCATCCGGCCGGAGGTGAGAGGGGACCTGGTTGACGTCCTCATAGACCTCGATGCCGGCGCCGCGGAAAAAGGCTCTCAGCTTCTCCAGACGGCCGTCGGTATCTTCCGCCTCGGGGAAGATGGAGACAATGTCCTCGGTGGTGATGTAACCCTGATAGTCCCCTTTCTCCACCAGGGCGGCGAAGGCTTCCCGTCTCTGCCAGCGGTCCTTCGTGATACTCATCCACCTGCTCCTGGTGGGATCGCGAGCCGCGGGTTCGCGATCCGGGCTGGCCTCCCTCGGCCTCTCCGCCTCGGCTCAGGAATCCGAGATCAGAGACTTAAGGGCCGACAGCCGGGGGTCGATCCCGGCTGCTGGATGGCTACAGGACGACTCATTCAAGTTGTTGCCGCACTCGGGGCACAGGCCTTTGCAGTCCGGCCGGCAAAGCGGCTGGAGCGGCACGTCGAGAAAGAAGTACTCCCGCAGCAGAGGGTTCAGGTCCAGGATCCCTGTCTCTGGGATGGCTAGCAGTGGATCGGTGGCCTGTGCCGGCGGATAGACGAAGAGGTCTCCGACCTCCGTCTCCAGCGTTTGGTCAAAGGTGCTGAGGCAGCGGACGCATTCCGCCGCCACTTTCGCCCGCAACTTCCCCTGGGCGTATAATCCCTGCGGGGTCCGGGTCAGCCGGATTGTCCCCCGAAGGCTGCCAATCTTCAGGTCCCCGCCCACCTGAACACGCGCACTATCGAAGTCGAAATCGCGGCTGAAACCGACACCTTGGTGGAGCATGAAACCGACGTTTAACCGCAACGGATGACGATTGTTCAGGTTGACACCACCACCGTCTGGGCTCAAAAGGGTCCAGAAAATCGAACGGATTATAGCATAATTGGAATCGACCGTCAAGCATCGAGGTTTTTGTCGACATAAGACCCCTCGGGAACCGCTCGAAACCGAATATGTGGCGCATGGTACTCGAGTACTACCGACAAATCCGGCAAGGGTACTGTTCGAGTAGTCAAAGGACGCCCAAGACCCGTGCCCTCGCTCTTCATCGCTACCCAGAACCCGGCCAAGCTTCGCGAGATCCGGGCCATCCTCGAAGGCCTGAGGATCGACCTGCCTGACCCCACCTCCCTCGGCCTCCACCAGCACCTAGAGGAGCTCCACGACGACTACGCCGCCAACGCCCGCCTCAAAGCCGGCACCTTCGCACGGCTAACGGGTCTATGGGCCCTGGGAGACGACACCGGCCTTGAGGTCGAGGCGCTGGGCGGCGCCCCGGGGCCTCTCTCAGCCCGGCTGGTGCATGGTGATCGCGAGGCTGCCGCCGACGCCGAGCGACGCCGAACCCTGCTCCGCCTCCTCCAGCCATATCCCCGACCATGGACGGCCCGCTTCCGCTGCACGGCGGCACTGGCTTCGCCCCAGGGGCAGTTCGACTTGGCAGAGGGGCTCTGCGAAGGGGAGATCATCCCCGACGAACGCGGCCACGAGGGCTTCGGATACGATCCAATCTTCCTGATCCGGGGAACTCAATGGACCATGGCTGAACTGCCTCTGGCCCAGAAGAACCGCCTCAGCCACCGGGCGCGGGCAATCCAAGCGCTGCTCCCAACCATCCGCTTGCGCCTCGGCCTGGAGTAGCCGCGAGGTCACAGATCGGCTTTATCCGCTCGCTCCTCAAAGCCCATCTGCTTCCACCTTCGTCCCCGATCACGATGAAGGGGAGAGGCGCCGCCTGCCCCACGGCCGCGGCTACCAGCGCCAGGAGGATGCCACCTCCATCGCTGGGAGCTCAGCGCGCCGTTACTAGCCTCTCCAGGAACGAGCCCTGACTCCTGGAAAGAAGACGTACGTGCGGGGGTTGGCACCTTGTCCCGGTGTGCTTGCCTTGGCAATGCCCCATGCGTTTGGGGGCGTCCCCCGATCGGTCGTGATAAGACGCGGCCGGGGAGGAGGTCCGCTAGGACGTGGTCTGCAGTGCCCCCTCGAGGAAGCCCCGAACCGCCCCGGCCAACTCCGCGGGACGCTCGAGCATCAC
>CAYQUY010000002.1:0-30109 GCA_964420755.1 uncultured Anaerolineaceae bacterium | reverse complement strand
GCCCCTCCACCGTCTGAGTCCGAGCTAGCGTCGCGACGTTCGGGGTGAAGGCGATCTGTGCGTTCGCGGCCCCAAACCCACCTGCCGCCAACGGGCAGACGAAAAGGCTGATCGTGACCAGCACAATCAGCCCTGTGCGGCCCCCCTCCCTCGAATTGACACCCGTCATCGCCGGCGCAGCGAAAGCAGATTCAAGACGAGGACAGCCAGATTCATCAATGCCCCAATCCCGAAGATAATCGCGGCCGCAACATCAACCCAGCGCCCGAGGATCCTGGCTGTGTCTATAGAACCAGGAACCATCCACACCAAGATGATCGCCAGCGCGAGTGGTAGTGCGATCGCAGAGAGTGTCTCGTAACGCTGTCCGCCTTTCGACCTGACGTATGAGACCACCACTGCCGGGAAGCGGGAGAAGGCCGACTGGATGACGACCCCGGCAAGAATCGCGACAATCACGATTACTCCGCCCTTCGAGAGCATCGCGAGGGCTACTAGGATCAAGCCCAAGGTGATCAGCCCGATCCTCACACTCAGGTAATAGGGTCCCTCCGCAGCGTTCTTTCGGTTTCCGTCACTCACAAGGGCCTCCTAACTCCGTTTCCGTGATCCCTGCCGTCTGCCGGCAGGTCCCATCGTCGTTCCCTTGCATAAGGCAGTAGTAGTACTGTGTTTGTCTTACATGCGTCTCCAGGCGGTACTTATCGCAAGCCAAGGCATCGTTGCTGGCAATCACTGCGCCAACCCCTGCCATTATCGCAAGCATTCCGGCATAGCAGCCCACGATTGTGGTCGGACAAGTGGTTATGAACCCGAACACCCCGCCGGCAGTGCCAAAACCGGCTCCCACTCGGGTCCACTCCCCACGCTCAATGGCTTCTCGGTCGTTCACAACGGCTGCGGCTGCAGTCTGGAAAGGACCCTGATTCGGGTCATCAGTGTCCCTGACAACCTCCATGACCTCGTTGGGGTCAATCCAAACATAGTATGTCTCTCCGCCTGGGGCGAGACACATTCCCCTGGTGGTGTCCCCCGACGTGAGCGTTCTGCCTCCGCAGCGTGCTATGGCCTCCGCCGATGTCAGCCCCTCTACGATCCACGCCCCATCAGTCACCGGGATGTGGGTCTCGACCGGCGTCACTCCGGGTTCGACTGTAGCCCCCAACTCCAGCCTCGGCCCCTCCACCGTCTGAGTCCAGAGCAGCGTCGCGACGTTCGGCGTGAACGCGATTTGCGCATGCACGCTCCCTAGCCCAAACCCACCTGCCGCCAACGGGCAGACGAAAAGGCTGATCGTCACCAGCACAATCAGCCCGATGCGCCATCTCCTCTTCCGGTCAGCCATCGTAGGTTCCCGCGAGTTCACCCGCGGTGCGCTGCAATTCACCCTATAGCCATCCTTGGAGATGTCAACCATTTCGCCCCTATCCAAAGTGAGCCAGGGATGCTAGACATAAGCCCAGCGCGCCCCGCACCCAAGGGAGGCAGGCGCATTCCCGGCGCCGCCGCGAGGCACGGCCTGCCCTTGAGAACTCAGCCCCTAGTCCGTGTACGGCACGGTCACGACGCCCAAGGCGATGGCGGCCTCCAGCCGCGTGATCTCCTCCCGTACCCGGCCCGCGATCCCCTCCAGGGGAATGAATGCCGCCTGCTGGCTGGAGCGAGGCTTGAGCTCCACCCCGCCTCGCTCAAGCGATCGCCGGCTCACCGTCAGACGCAAGGGCACTCCAATGAGGTCGCCGTCGGCGAACTTCACCCCAGCGCTCTCGTCTCGATCGTCATACAGCACTTCAACGCCTGCCGCCGACAACGCGGAGTAGACTCGCTCCGCCTCATCCCGCCCTCCCCCTAGAGCAACGATGTGGACCTCGTAAGGGGCCACGCGAATGGGCCAGACAAGCCCTTTGTCGTCATGGTGGCGCTCGGCGACGCAGGCCAGCAGCCGCCCAACCCCGATCCCGTACGACCCCATCTGTATCCGCTTGGAGGTGCCCTCTTTGTCCAAGAAGGTGCAGCCGAGGGTGAGGCTGTAGCGGCTGCCAAGCTGGAAGATGTTCCCCACCTCGATCCCCCTCTCCGCCCGCAACGGCTCCCCGCATTCGGGGCAGCCATCGCCCGCCTGGGCTGCAGCGATGTCGGCGACCACGTCGGCCTCGAAATCGCGGCCGTAGTTGACGTTGAGCAGGTGGTAGCCCTCCTCGTTGGCCCCCGCCGCCAGGTTGGCTGATTGGAGCAACGCGTCGTCGGCGACGACGAGCGCCCCGCTCAAGCCGACGGGGGAGGCATAGCCCGGCACCGCGCCCACGCCCTGGGTCTCCCTCTCCTCGGCCGGCCTCAGCTCACGGGCTTTGATCGCGTTGGCCAGTTTGGTCTCGCTGACCTCCATGTCGCCGCGGACAAGAGCGAACACCAGCCGCTCAGCCGCCTCCTCGCCTTCTCCGATACTAGCAACGAGGAAGACAGCCTTGGCCGTCTTGGATTTGGGGAGGCGAAGGAACGCCGCCAGCTCATCGATCGTCGTCACGTTGGGGGTGGCAACCTTCTCAACGGACCGCGGGGACTCCCGCGGGAAGGCAGTCTTCCGGAACCGGGCCACCTGCCGATTGGCCTTGTGGCCACACCGATCGCAAAGCATCAGTGTGTCCTCGCCAATCGGCGTGAGCGTCATGAACTCGTGAGCCAGGGTGCCACCCATCATGCCCACATCCGCCTGGACGACAACGACGGGCAGCGCGCAGCGGTTGAAGATGTTGAAGTACGCCTGATAGTGGGCGCGATACTGCGCCCGCATCCCCTCCTCATCCGCGTCCAGGCTGTAGCTATCCAACATGGTGAACTCACGGGTTCGGATCAGCCCTGCCCGCGGCCGCGGATCGTCGCGCCATTTGGTCTGGATGTGATACACGAGCTGCGGCAGCTGCCGATAGGAGCGAATCTCCTTGCGCGCCAGATCGGCGAGCACCTCCTCGTGCGTCATCGCCAACGCCATGTCGCGGCCGGTACGGTCCACGAAGCGACCTAGCTCGGTGCCGATCTGGTACCAGCGTCGCGTCTCCTTCCACAGATCCGCCGGGTGGATAACCGGCATGGTCACTTCCTGACCCCCGATCGCATTCATCTCCTCCCGGATGATCTCCTCGATCTTGGTCAGAGATCGCCGGGCCAGAGGCAGGTAGCTGAAGATGCCGCTGGCCAGCGGGCGAATGAAGCCCGCCCTCACCAGAAGCTGATGGCTTACCGCCTCCGCCTCGGATGGAGAGGTTCGTAGCGTCTGGCCAAATAGCCTGCTCATGCGCATCGCATCACCTCGCGGAGCGGGAACTTGCTGGCACAGCCCGGGTCACGCCCGGCTGCAGTCCCTTGGCAAAACGGGAGCGCCCCGTCACGGCTGGGGCGCTCCCGAGTCAGTAGGATGAGGTTCGGTCCGCTTTCAGGTGCCTGCTCCCACCACGCGGCGAGCGCCCGGCAAGGCCGGGAAGCACGGGTTGGAAGGGGAGACATACGCAACCGGACGGGTCATCGTGTGCCAACGATAGCATTATCCAAGGGCCGCGTCAAGCAACTGCACAGGTTCAGGACATATGAGGCAAGTGAAGGATTCACGGGCCTCGATCGCCTCGGCCGACCCCTGCCCCTTGCTGCCCCGCCGTCCGCGGCGGGGCTCTATGCTCTCGGGTCTTCCACGGGCCGCCGATGATGGCGGCCTGCACAGGAAAATCAGCCCTCGCAATCCACAGAGCGAGACGGCCCTCCTTCTCGCGCGAAGCTCCTGGTGGCATAGGCGAGGGGCCCTCTCCCCAGCCGGGCCATTGCCCCATCCCATGCCCGCCTGCGGAGAGGGGGAGGGCTCGAAGTCCGGCCCGCTATGTCCCGTGTCACTGTTTCGCATGCATCTGTACGCAATCAGCAACCGAACCCTGCCGCAGGATGGGAACTGCAAGAGGGCAGTTGCTGACAACGGGCGAGCGCCCGGCCAGTTTGCGCCTCCTCGCTCCGCATCAACCCGCCGCCTCGCACCTCCCGTTGACACCCGTCCGATTCCGAGGATAATACGGTCAATCGATAGACAAAGGCCGTGACGGAGGAAAGTAGGCGGGGGGGCGTCGCCAGGGAGGCCGGGGCATGACTGGGACCCCGGCTCGACCGAATCCCGTTGAAGTTCCCTCCCAAGCCGCCCGGGGGAACGCGCTGCCAGAGCCAGTAGTCCGGGCCGGGTCCCCGCCGTTACCGAAGGGGAGTCGATCGCCGCGAAGCGGCTGTCGGCGCCAAGTGGGCCCTTTGAGGCCAAGAAGGGTGGTACCGCGGGTTCCTCTCCCGTCCCTTTGAAGGGCGGGAGTTTTCCTTAATCGCCTACCCCCGCCGGAGAGGGCAGGGTGAGGAGGGCCTATGCAGGATCGTCTGGACAAGATCGAGCGGATGGCACTGGCAGATCTCAAGGCGGCCAAGGAGGAAGCCGATCTACAGACCTGGAGAGTCCGGCACCTTGGCCGGTCGGCCGAGCTCTCTCAGGTCCTTGACGAGCTGCGCAACCTTCCCAAGGCTGAACGCCCTGCAGTGGGTCGCCGCGCCAACGAGGTCAAGGCCGGACTCGAGGCCGCTTACGCGGCCCGGGCGGAGGCTCTGCGGGCCGCCGACCTGCAGCGCTCTCTGTTGGAGGAGCGTCTCGACGTGACCCTTCCCGGTCGCCCCTTGCCCCTGGGACGGCTCCATCCAGCCACGCAGACTCTGCGCCGGATCCTGGCGATCTGGGCAGAGATGGGCTTCCAGGTCTACCAGTCCCGAGAAGTGGAAACTGACGACTACAACTTCGGCCTCCTCAACATGCCCCCCCATCACCCGGCCCGGGACATGTGGGACACCTTCCACACGACGGAGCCGGGCATCCTGCTCCGGACTCACACCTCGCCGGGACAGATCCACGTGATGCAGGAGCGGACGCCAGAGCCAATCCGCGTCGTCTTGCCGGGGATGTGCTACCGCTACGAGCAGATCACCTCCCGGTCTGAGATCCAGTTCAACCAGGTCGAGGGTCTGGCCGTCGGACGGAACATCACGTTCGCTGACCTCAAAGGGACCCTCACCGCTTTCGCCCGCCGCATGTACGGGGAGCAGGTCCGCACGCGCTTCCGCGCCGGCCACTTTCCCTTCACCGAGCCCTCGGCCGAGATGGACGTCGAATGCTTCCTCTGCAGCGGTGAGGGCTGCCCGGTCTGCAAGGAGACCGGCTGGCTGGAGGTCCTCGGTTCCGGGATGGTCCATCCCGTCGTCTTGGCCAACGGCGGCTACGATCCCCTCGAGTTCTCTGGTTTCGCCTTCGGCATGGGGCCTGAACGCCTGGCCATGCTCAAGTCCGGCATCGAAGACATTCGCTACTTCTGGTCCAACGACCTGCGCTTCCTCGAGCAGTTTTAGGTAACCTGCCAAAGTGGAGTGAGACATGGACAACAGACCACAGACGCCAGATGACCTGAAAGAGGAGTTCCACAATCTGGGAGCGAATCTTAAGGACCTGCTCCGAATCACGTGGGAGAGGGAAGAACGCAAGAAGGTCCAGGCCGACGTCGAGGCAGGGCTGTCGGAACTGATCGCCGCGCTGAGCCAGGTCTCGAAAGAGCTGGCCGAAACCCCTGCCGGCCAGCGCCTCCGGGCCGAAGCCAAAGACCTGCAGGCCCGGGTCCAGAGCAGCGAGGTCCAGGAGAAGGTGCACTCCGAACTGCTGGAGGCCCTCCGCAAGGTGAACGCGGACTTGAGGAAGCTCAGCGATCGCTGGGGGAACCGGGAATAGACGAGGTCGCAGAAGGCCTTGGTCGGACGGCGCCGGAAGCATCCGCCACGTCCGATCAGAGAGTCTGAGACCAGAACGTCCGAGGGTAGGTCATGAAGATTCCGCTTTCCTGGCTTAGAGACTTCGTCGCCATCGAGATCCCGATCGAGGAGCTCGTCAAGCGACTGACGCTAGCGGGGCTCGAGGTCGAAGAGATCCACTACGTTGGCTTGCCGCTCCCGCAGGGCAAGAGCGAGGGGCGTCCCGGAGGTCACCTTCGGCCTGAGACCAAGATCACCGGCCTGGCGTGGGACCCCGACAAGTTCGTGGTGGGATCGGTGCTGGAGGTCATGCCGCACCCTGCCGCCGACCGCTTGGTGCTGTGCCGGCTGGACGACGGCCAAGGCGAGCACATCCTCCTGACCGGCGCCCCCAATCTGTTTCCCTTCAAGGGACAGGGACCCTTGGCGCGGCCACTCCAGGTCGCCTACGCCCGGGAAGGCGCCCGCCTCTATGACGGGCATAAGGCCGGCTGGGATGTCATGACGCTCAAGAAGACCAAGATCCGGGGCATCGAGTCCTCCTCGATGGCTTGCTCCGAGAAGGAGCTAGGCATCTCCGAGGATCACGAGGGGATCATCCTCCTTGACGAGGACGCCCCCACGGGTATGCCCCTGGCCGACTACATGGGCGACGCAGTGCTCGAGATCAACATCACCCCCAACATCGCCCGGGACGCGAATGTCCTGGGCGTGGCCAGGGAAGTGGCGGCCCTCACCGGGGCTGCTCTCCGGCCCCCCTCGTACGACGTGCCTTGGAACGGACCGTCAATCAAGGGCCGGATTCGGCTGACTATCCAGAAGCCCGAGCTTAACCCGCGGTTCGTCCTGGGATTGATCGAGGGCGTGACCATCGGCCCCAGCCCCTACTGGGTCCAGCGCCGTCTGCGCCTGGCAGGGATGCGCCCGATCAGCAACATCGTTGACGCCACGAATTACATCATGCTCGAGACCGGCGAGCCGCTGCACGCCTTTGATTACGATGCGCTGCGCTCCCGCGCCGCCGGCAAAGCCCCCCACATCATCACCCGCTTGCCCTTTCCCGGTGAGCGTCTCACCACGCTCGACGGCGTCGATCGACCCCTCGACGACTTCACCGTCCTGGTCGCCGATGAGGCCGGCGCGCTGTCGATCGCCGGCGTCATGGGCGGTGCCGAGACCGAGGTCAGCCAGAAGACGACCAACGTCCTTCTGGAGGGGGCGGCCTGGAACTTCATCAATATCCGCCGGACGGTTGCAGCGCAGAAGCTGCTCTCCGAAGCCTCTTATCGCTTCTCGCGCGGCGTCCATCCCGCCATGGCCGAGCGAGGGGTGCGCCGCGGGCTGGCCATGATGCATCGGCTGGCCGGAGGCACGATCGCCGAGGGATTGGTGGACGAATACCCCCTCCCGCCGGTGGCCCCCACCGTCGAGATCACCCTTGACGACGTGACCCGCTGGCTCGGGATCCGCATCGAGGCAGACGAGATCGCCGAGATCCTGCGCCCCCTGGAGTTCACCGTCCAGGTATCCAGAGAGACGATCCGGGCAACTGCTCCCGATCACCGCCTCGACATCGGCGAGGGAGTGACCGGCAAGGCAGACTTGATGGAGGAGATCGCGCGCGTCTACGGCTACGAGCGAATTCCCGAGACCCAGATCGCTGACCGCCTGCCTCCACAGCACGGCAATCCATCTCTGGAGGCCGAGGACCACGTTCGCGACCACCTCGTCCGATTGGGGCTCCAGGAGGTCATCACCTACCGGCTGACCTCGCCCGAGCGGGAGGCTCGCCGCCTGTCTCCCGGCGCGCCGCCGGACGAAACGCCCTACGTCCAACTGGCCAATCCGATCGCCAGCGACCGCATCGTCCTGCGTCACAGCTTGCTCGCCAGCGTCCTGGAGGTCGTCGAGAAGAATGCTAGGGTGCGAGAGCGCATTGGCCTCTTCGAGATCGGCCCTGTCTTCCTGCCCTCAGAGTCGGGGCCGCTGCCTAATGAGCCGCGCCGCCTGGCCATCGTCCTCAGCGGGGCGCGCTCCCCATCTTGCTGGCAAGGCGAGGATAGTGGCCCGATGGGCTTCTACGACCTCAAGGGCATTGTCAGCTCCCTGCTCGGGGCCCTGGAGGCGGTCCGGTTCGAGCCGGCCGAGCACCCAACCTTCCATCCCGGCAAGTGCGCCCGCGTGTACACCGGGGATCAGGCGCTCGGCGTGCTGGGGGAGATTCACCCGCTTGTCCGCCAGCGGTACGACTTCCCGGCCGCGCCCGTGCTTGCCGCGGAGTTGGATCTGGAGGCGCTGCTGGTCTCGACCCCTACGAGCCATGCGATCCGGCCTGTGCCTGCCTTCCCGCCCGTTCTTGAGGATCTCGCCGTCGTCGTCGAAGAGAACGTTCCAGCCGAGCAGGTCGAAGCCCTGATCCGGCAGGCCGGCGGGACGCTGCTGCAGGACGTACGCCTCTTCGACTTGTATCGGGGAGAGCAGATCGGCTCGGCCATGAAGAGCCTGGCCTACTCACTCACCTATCAGGCGCCTGACCGAACCCTGACTGACGAGGAGGTTGCCCAGGTTCGCAACCGGATTGTCAAGCGCCTGGAGGAAACACTTCAGGCCCACCTGCGGGCGTAGGCCAGTACCCAGACGTCAACAAGCAGAAACCCGGTGTCGGCGAACCCCAGACACCGGGTTTCCTCATTCCGCTGCCAGCCTTGCTTGTTGGTGGTCTACTCGGAATAGGCTTCGGCCCGGACGATGGCGACCGACGCCAGTTGCGCAACGACCCTGAGCAAGTCCAGATCTTGTTCCGTGAACTCGGCCCCCGAGGCCTTGTTCAGGGCTTCGATCACGCCCAGCACGCGATCTCCCTCGACCAGAGGTACGCACGCCAGCGAGCGGGTGTGAAAGCTAAAGGTCTCATCGACCTCAGGGGAGAAGTGCGGATCCTTGTGAACATCCCGCACAACCTGCGCCTGCCTGGTGCCCGCCACCCACCCCGCGATCCCCACGCCCTTCGGCAAGCGGAACCCGGTTAGGCGCTGGCGCGCCGCGCCGTGCACGACGGCGAAGACCAGTTCCCCCGTGTCATCGTCTGTCAGGAGCAGCGAACCGCCCTCGGCGGCCACGACCGTTAGCGCGGAGACCAACACGTCGTCGAGGAGCTTCATCACGTCGGCATCGGGGGTGAGGCGTTGCAGGATGTCTTGCAGGGCGCTCAAGGCTCGGACCGAGGAGCGCAGGACCGCCAGCTCCGCCTTGAGATCCCGGTTCTCATCGCGCAGGCGGGAGACCTCAGCCTGAAGGAACTGAAGCGGATTACGTCTTTCCATCGTCCCCTCCCAGCCGCATCATAGCATGAGTCGCAAGCCGGCGATATCACCATCTACCAGAGGGGAAACCACTGCCCGCGGGCAAGCCCGAGCCGGGATTTCCTTTGCTACCCATGCCCTCCCACAGGGGAAAGGCAGGGCGCCCCGCTTCGAGCGGGGCGCCGGCGCGTTGACTTGGGTGACTAGACTGGGGTTACGTTGGCAGCCTGCAGACCCTTCGGGCCAGCCTCTACGTTGAACTCGACCTGCTGTCCTTCCTCCAGCTTGCGGTAGCCTTCCATCTGGATGGCCGAGAAGTGGACGAAGACATCCTCTCCCTCCTCCCGGCCGATGAACCCGTATCCCTTCACCGCGTTGAACCACTTCACCGTGCCTCGAATCCTCTCGGACATTGTCGTGCTTGCCTCCTGTGGCGGTCTCTTGCTCGGCCGCACCCGGCGGGCCAACACAAAACCGCCTGGACCTCTGCCCGGGCGGTTGAAGTGTCGTCCCGTACTCAGACTGCGTCCTGCACGGCAGTCATGGTATCATGCCCACAGATGGCCGTCAAGGGTACGGCCCGGCGACCGCTCGTTGTCACCCGGAAGCCCTGACGCTGCATGGCCTCATCATCGGAGCCGCCTCGGATGAACCTGTACTTCTCCTGCTCTCTGACCGGTGGCCGCAAAGACCAGAAGGTCTATGCCGCCATCGTCGACCACCTGCTTGCCTCTGGCCATGAGGTTCCCACCGCGCACCTGGCGCACCCTGGCGTCATGGACCTGGAACAGGTGGTCATCCCCGCTGAGGTCTATCAGCGAGACATCGCCTGGATCCAGGGTTGCGACGGGCTCATTGCGGAGGTTAGTACGCCATCGCACGGCGTCGGCTACGAGATTGCCTATGCCTTGAGCTTGGGCAAGCCGGTCCTGTGCTGCTACCGCCGCGGAGCGATCGTCTCCAAGATGCTCACCGGGAATGACACGCCGTCTCTGGTTGTTTCACAGTACGACGATGAAGCCGAAGCCCTCGCCGCCGTTGATGCTTTCCTGACGACGAGGCTCCTGAAGCATTCGAAGCTCCGGGAGGCGCCAACGAGGAGGTGACCCATGGCTCGCCCCGCGCTGCTCGACAAGCTTCACTGGTATGTCCACGATTCCTTCCGGCTGGATGGGCCGCCGGTGATCTACCTCGACCCCTTTCACCTGCCGGAGGGGAGCCCTGCCGCCGACCTGATCCTGGTCAGCCACGACCACTTCGATCACTGCTCTCTGGAAGACATCAAGCGAATCCGCCGCCCAACCACGGTGGTCGTGGCCAATCCCTCGGCCGCGGCAAAGATCAAGCGTCCGGTGACCACCCTGCTCCCCGGACAGGAGACCACCGTCGCCGGCGTCCGCATCGAGGCCGTACCCGCCTACAACCTCGACAAGCCGTTTCATCCCCGCGAGGCCAATGGCATCGGCTTTGTGCTGACCGTGGCGGGCGAGCGCCTCTATTTCGCTGGGGACACGGACCTCATTCCCGAAATGACCGGCCTGGCCTGTGACCTCGCCTTGCTCCCGGTCGGGGGTAAGTACACCATGACCGCCGAGGAGGCGGCCCGGGCGGCGGGGACGATCCATCCCAAGATGGCCATCCCCATGCACTACGGCGCCGACGTGATCGGGACGCGGGCCGATGCAGAGACCTTCCGCCGTCATTGCTCGGTCCCCGTGACCATTTTCGAGGTCGACGCCGCCTAGCACCCTCACGCGAGGCCAGTCGCCGACGGATTGCGCCGCGTTGTCTAGCTCCATGGAGAAGGCGGTGAAACGGCCTCTGGCCCATCGCCGCTGTCACAAACGAAACCGCCGGGCGGTGCCTGCTCCCGCTCGGCGGTGGGCGTCTTGGCGGCCGATGCCTCTCCCTCAGACTTCCTCGACGCGCTCGACCTCGGGGAAGAACTGCCGGACAGTCCCTGCCACCCAACCGTGCACCGTCGAAGGCGAGAGTGGGCACCCCTCGCAGGCACCCCCCATTTTGACCTTCAGAACCTTGCCATCGAACTCCATCATCTTCACCCAACCACCATGATAGTGTTCAATGTAGGAGCTGATCACCTCGATCAACGCCCGCATCCGTTCCTGGGGGCTGGCTTCGGTATCATGATTGTGTGCCGGCTGAGACATCTGCGCCCCTCACTTGCTCGCCCTCTGGTCCATCCCCTGCTGAAGCATCTCCACGACCTTGGCGTGGGTGCTGTTCAGCCGTTCGGCGATCACCCCTGCCAGGCGCTCCAGGATGACCACCCCGGTCTGCGGGTGCGACGTGCACAGGCGTCGCAACTCCTCGCCCGAGATACTGATCGCCTCGCACTCCTCGACCACAACCGCGCACGAGGTGTATGTGGGACGCCCGAGCGCCGCGGACCAGCCGAAGACGCCCCCCGGACTGATGTCCGCCACCGGCAGGATGTCGCCATCATAAGGCTTAAAGTGGATGGCCACGCGGCCGGAGGTCAAGACATACAACCTTGTCGCCGGGTCGCCCTGGGCGAAGATCACCCTGCCCGCCGCGTACGCGTCGCGCCGGAATGCCCCGGCGAGCAGGTCGATGTCCTCGGTCGCCAGCCCTTGGAAGAGCATGAGCGAGTGCAGAGCTCCGCGCGGCATGGCTTTCCCAGTCCTCCCAAGCCCGCTGGGGTTCCTTTAATCTACTGGCCGTTCGGGACGGGGCGAAGTGGCATCTGTCCTCGCCTGGGCGACAAGCGTCACGTGGGAGCTGCCACCTGCCGTATGCGCCCGCACGTCCCCTGGTGGTCATGCCTCAGGACCCCAACGGGGCGGCCCTCGCGACCGCTCCCACCAACATCGACCTCCGCCATTCTGAGGGCCGGCTGCGTTTCGCGGTTCCATCATCCCATGTGGCCATGACGCTGCACATCACCAGCTCAGGCAGGGAGGCGGACAAGGATGTCCTATGCGTCTCCACGCCGCTCCACCGTCACCGATGCCCTGAGCCTGCGCGGGGGATTGACAGCCCCTCCAATCCGTCGTATGCTTTTCGGCGAAAACAAAACACTGTTTCTTCAGATGAAACAATCCCCAAACGCTTCCGTAGTGCGAGCTTTTGCCATCATCGAGTACCTTGCCGAGCACGAGGACTGGGTTTCGTTGCGAACCATGGCTCGTGACCTCAGCCTCGTGCCGGCCACAGCCTACCGCTTTCTGACATCCCTGAAGGAGCTGGGATACGTTCAGCAGCATCCCGAAGACGCCCGCTACCAGCTGACGCTCAAGTTCGCCTGGGTAGCCTCACGGGCTCTGGAGCGGACCCAGCTTCGCCGCACCGCCCACCCCCACATGGAGCAACTCACTGCGGTCACCAACGAGACCACCCACCTTGCGGTGATCGAAGGCAGCCAGATCGTGTACATCGACAAGGTCGACAACTTTCAGGCGATGAAGATGCGGTCCCGGATCGGTACCCGCGGCTACCTGCACAGCACCGCCGTCGGCAAGTCGATGCTGGCGCACCTGCCCCAGAAAGACCGCGACGACATCCTAAATGGGTTGCAGTTCCCTTCACTGACGAAGAACACCATCACGGATCCGAGCCTCTTCCACAGCCAGCTGGAGGAGGTCTACAAGAGGGGCTATGCCATCGATGACGAAGAGAACGAGGTGGGTATCCGCTGCATCGGTGTTCCCCTCTTCGATCATGCCGGCAAGCTCGCCGGGGCAGTCAGCATCTCCGGCTGGACCATCACGATGACCCCGGAGAGGCTGCCGCAGCTGGCGACCATTCTGCAGGACACCTGCAGGACGATCTCAAACGAGCTCGGCTACGTCACGCCACTGGCCTAGTTGAGCCTGGCCGCCTCAGCGGCCAGGGCCAGTCTTCTACAGGCAAGCCGCGGGTCCTTGAGATCATCGTGAGGGGGCTGATCAGCACAAAGGGAACGATTTCTGCCCGGGAAGTGGGTTCCCCAGCGTTGAGGAGGACGAGGTCATGAAAATGCTGATTGACAGCAAGTGGGTAGAGTCTTCAGACGGCAAGTGGCGGGAGATCCGCAATCCCGGCACGGGAGAGGTGATCGACAAGGTACCACAGGCCACCCTGGACGATGCCAAGAAGGCCCTGGATGCAGCTCAGCGCGCGAAGGAGACGATGCGGCGGATGCCCGCGCACAAGCGTTCCGAGCTGCTCTTCCGGATCGCCCAGGAGATGGAAGACGCAAAGGAGTCGTTGAGCAAGCTCCTGGCCCAGGAGAACGGCAAGCCGATCCGGCAGACGCGCGAAGAGGTCGGGGCCACGATTCGCATCTTCCGCGGGTTCGCCGAGGAGGCCAAGCGCATCCTGGGACGCGTGGTTCCGATGGACGCGGCCCCGGGGCAGGAGCGTAACCTGGCGATCACCGTTCGTCAGCCGCTGGGGGTTGTGGCGGCTATCGTGCCCTTCAACTACCCCGTCGAGCTGTACGCCCACAAGGCGGCGCCGGCGCTGGCGGCCGGGAACGCCGTGATCGTCAAGCCGCCCAGTGACTGCCCGCTGACACTGCTCAGAATCGCGGAATTGATCGAGAAAGCCGGGGCACCGCAGGGCGCCCATCAGGTGATCACCGGCCCCGGGGCGTCCATCGGCGACTTCTTTGCCGGAGCGCCGGGGATCCAGCTAGTAACCGTGACGGGCAGCACCGCTGTAGGAATCCGGATCGCAACGCTGGCGGCTCAGCACCTTAAGAAGGTCCATATGGAACTGGGCGGCAACGACGCCATGATCATCTGCGCCGACGCCGATCTGGAAAAGGCCGCCAATGCGGTGGTCCTCGGCCGGCTGGCGCGCGGCAATGGCCAGATCTGCTGCGCCGTCAAGCGCGTATTCGTGCACGCCAACATCTATGACGAGTTTGCCGCAATCCTGACCAAAGCCACCAAGGCCCTGAAGGTCGGCGACCAGTTGCTGGAGGACACGGACGTCGGTCCGCTGATCAACGAGCAAGCGGCGATCCAGGTGGAGCGCGTCATCAACGATGCGATCCAGAAGGGTGCCAAGCTGACGGCCGGTGGTCACAGACGGAACGCCTTCATCGAGCCCACGGTTCTGACGGGCATCTCTCCGGAGGTTGAACTCTTTCGAGAGGAAACCTTTGGGCCCGTCGTGCCTCTGGTGGCCTTCGAGGACGTGGACGAGGCCGTCCGCATGGCGAACGACACACCCTATGGCCTGCAGGCAGCCGTTTTCACCAACGACATCTCCAAAGCCTTTGACATCGCCTACCGGCTGGAGGCTGGCGGGGTGATCGTCAACTGGTCCTCCGCCCTGCGGGTCGAGACGTTGCCTTTCGGCGGCATCAAGATGAGCGGACACGGGCGCGAGGGTGTCCTGGACACGCTCGATGAGATGACCGAGCAAAAGATCATTCTCGTGCATGATGCGTTGAGCATATTCGATCAAGGTTAGGCAGGCAGAAGCCCATGCCGGACTCTGAATTCCTGCGGATGCAGGGGATCAGCAAGAGTTTCGACGGCACCCAAGCCCTACGGTCGGTGGACTTCTCAGCCTCAGCGGGTGAGGCCCATGCCATCTCCGGCGAGAATGGTGCCGGGAAGTCCACTCTGGTTAAGATCCTCTCCGGGGCGCTCCAGAGCGACGCCGGAGAGATCCTTCTAGATGGCAAGCCCGCCGAACTCGGCACGCCGCTTCGGGCGCGTCGGCTGGGAATCTTCGCCGTATACCAGGAATTCAGCCTGGTTCCGCACCTGACCGTGGCCGAGAACATCCTGATGGCCCAGATGCCGACGGGTCGGCTGCCCGGGCTCGTGGATTGGCCAACGGCGTATCGCCGGGCTGAGGAGATTCTTGCCTCAATCGGCTTTACGGGGATCGACGTACGCAAGGTTGTTCGCCAGTTGAGCGTCTCCCATCAGCAGATGGTCGAGATTGCCAAGGCGGTGGCAGAGCGGCCTCGGATCCTGATCCTTGATGAGCCGTCGGCCGTCCTCTCTCAGGAGGAACTGAACCGCCTGTTCGCCTTGGTGCGTCGACTCAAGCAAGAGGGGACCCTCATCCTGTACATCTCGCACCGTCTGGACGAAGTGTTCGAGATCGCCGATCGTATCACCGTGCTCAAGGACGGCCAGCTGGTCGGCACCGTCGCACCTCAGGAGGCCGATCTGAACCAGCTGATCAAGATGATGGTCGGTCGGGAACTGGGCGAGATCTTTCCGACCCGGCTTCCTCCAGGAGCCGAACTCGCTCTGGAGGTCAAGGAGCTGGCCAAGGAGGGGACTTTCTCGGACATCTCGTTCTCGATGAGGCGGGGCGAGGTCGTGGGCATGTTCGGCCTTGTGGGAAGCGGGCGGACCCAGGTGGCGCGCTGCATCTTCGGCGCTGAGCCGTTTGATGCCGGGGAGGTCCGACTCGACGGCAAACCGGTTCGTCCACGGTCACCCCGAGAGGCGGTCAAGGAGGGCATTGCGCTTCTGACCGAAGACCGGAAGCGCGACGGGTTGGTGCTGTTCTGCTCGGTTCGGGACAACGCCAGCATGGCCTCGTTCGAGAGCCTGAGCCGTTGGGGTGTGATCGACCGCCGCGCGCAAGAGGCCAAGGTGCTCCAGAAGGTACATGAGCTGGACATCCGCCCGCCGTTGATCGACCGGTTGGCCCGCCAGTTGAGTGGCGGCAACCAGCAGAAATTGGTCCTGGCGAAGTGGCTGATGACCGAGGCCAAAGTGCTGATCCTCGATGAGCCTACGCGAGGGGTCGATGTGGCCACCAAGGTCGAGATCTATCAGCTCATCAGCGATCTGGCGGCCAAGGGGATGGGCATCCTGCTCATTTCGTCCGAACTGCCGGAGATCCTGGGAATGAGCGACCGGGCCTTCGTGATGCGGGAAGGTCGCCTGGTGGGAGAGTTCACGCGGGCCCAGGCCACCGAAGAGAGACTGCTGGCTTCGGCCGCAGGGGTGAGTCAATGACCAGTACCGCTACGCCGACACCCTCCGCTCCAGTCAGCGCTGGTGCACGCTTGCGGACCCTGCTGCTCGGCAAGACGGGGGCTCGAACCAGACGCCGATGGGTAGACTACGCCTTCATCATTGCCTTCGTGGTCCTGCTTGCCATCACCGCCACGGTGTCGGATGTCTTCTTCACCCAGCGTAACCTGAGCAACCTGCTACGCCAGGCGGTGACCAACGGCCTGCTCAGCCTGGGCATGCTCGTAGTGATCCTGACGGGCGGCATTGACCTCTCGGTTGGCTGCGTGGTGGCCTTGACCGGGATCATGGTCGCAGGTATGTCGAAGCAGGGGATACCCTTGACGCTGGCCATCCTGATCTGCCTGGCCGTGGGCGTGGCTGCCGGAGCGGTCAACGGCTTCTTCATAGCCCGCTTCAAGCTTCAGCCTTTCATCGTCACCTTGGCGACGTGGGGAGCCTACCGCGGGCTGGTATTCGTATATTCGGACGTCCCAATCACCCCGACCAACCCGTCGTTTCGTGCCGTCCTCGGCGGGGGTTTCATCGGGCCGTTTCCGATATCAGGCCTCATCATGCTCGCCTGCTATCCGATCGTCTGGTTCTTCCTCAATCGGGCCAAGGCCGGACGGGCCATCGTGGCCATCGGCGGCGGCGAGGAGGCAGTCCGCCTGGCGGGGATCAGCGTCACCTGGCACATCTTTCTGGCCTATATGATCTCGGGCTTCTTCTCTGCCCTGGCGGGCGTGATCCTGGCCTCGCGCCTCGGCATCGCCCAGCCGAGCGTGGGGTCGGGCTTCGAGTTGGATGCCATCGCCGCCTGCGTCATCGGGGGTGCCATCTTGGGCGGCGGGGGTGGAAGTACTTTCGGCACCCTGGCCGGGGTTGTGGCGCTCGGCATGATCGACAACTTGCTCAACCTGTTCAATGTGCAGACTTACTACCAGCAGATCTTTAAGGGGCTGATCATCCTGGCCGCGGTCCTGGCGCGACGCAAGCAGAGGTAGCCAGCGCTGATCTAGGCCAGGTGATCTAGGCCAGGTGGAAGGAGGTGAGGAGAAGAGCCGTTATCCGTCCCGTTCCAAACGGATCTACTCACAACCCACAGAAGAGGAGGATTCTTCGATGAAACGCTATGTCGCGCTGACCATCGTCGTGATCCTGGCGGTGGCACTCGGGGCCTGCGGACAGGCTGCCCCAACGACTGCGCCTGAGGCGGGAGCCCGCACCTTCAAGATCGGGATGGCCAATTTCTCCCAGTGCTGTCCGTACTTCATCGGCATGAATGCTGCCGTGTTGGAGGAGGCAGCCTACTACTCCAACATCACGGTGATCTCCACCGATGCCAACGGCGACGCTGCCAAGTTCCAATCAGACATCGAGGACCTGATCGCCCAGGGCGTCGACGGGATCATCATCTCGGGCGCATGGCTCGAGCAGGCACCGGCGGCCCTGGATGCTCTGGCCGCGGCCGGAATCCCCAGCGTCCTCGTCGACCGGCAGTTTGGGGTGGGCGGGGAATCCTACACGTCCTACGTTGGCCCGCAGAACTTCGTCATCGGAGCCCAGGACGGCCAGTACATCGCTGACCGGCTAGGTGGGGAGGGCATCGTGGTTGTACTCCGGGGCGGCCCGGAGGATAACTCGATCGGCCTAAATCGCACAAACGGCATGCACAGCGTCATCGATACCTACCCTGGCATCACGGTGATCACGGCCCCAGACTGGGGCGGGTGGAGCTCGGACGGCGGCATGACCATGATGGAAGACATGCTGGCGGCAAACCCCCACATCGACGCCGTCTTCTGCGAGAACGACTCGATGTGCCTGGGCGCCCAGACGGCGATCGCCGATGCTGGCCGGTCGGATGAGATGTTCCTGGTCGGTGTTGACGGCGAGACAGCCGCGCTGGTAGCCATCATGAACGGCACCAACTACGGCGCCACCGGCCTGAATAGCTCGGACCAGATTGGCCGGGCTGGCTTCCACCGCCTGATGGCCATCCTGGCCGGGGCCGTCCCGGCGGAGAGGGACACCTACCTGCCCTCGCCGCTGATCACGATCGAGAACGTGGCGCGCTTCTACAACCCCGAGGGCACGTTCTAGCCTGGCGGCCGATAGCCGGCCCGCCACTAGGAAGGAGCGCATCGGCTCTTCTGGCTACCGCAAAAGCTACCCCCACAGGAGGCCTCGCTGACCTCCTGTGGGGGGTGAACCGGACCTTGGTTCTCAACGTGAGGCCGGAGGGATCATGCCCCATTTGGTCGCGGCTCTGCGGCTCTGACGTGTGGGCAATCATTGGCCTCCTTCTGCGAGGCCCAGCACAACCGAGGGAACGGGGATGAATGACAAAGGGCGCAAGGTCGTCACCTTCGGCGAGATCATGATGAGGCTGTCGCCTCCAGACCACCTGCGTTTCGCTCAGGCAGACAGCTTCGACGTGAGCTATGGGGGAGGGGAAGCGAACGTAGCCGCCTCGCTCGCCAGCTTCGGGCTGGAGACCGAATTCGTCACCCGCATCCCCGCCAACGACATCGGGGAGGCCTGTATCCGCTTCCTTCGCCAGTACAATGTCGGGACGCGGTTCATCGCCCGCGGAGGCGATCGCCTGGGAATCTACTTCCTCGAGCACGGGGCGGTTCATCGCCCCAGCAAGGTCATCTACGATCGCGCCGACTCTTCCCTCGCTATGCTGCAACCCGGCATGATCGACTGGAAGGCGGCCCTCGAGGGCGCCGCCTGGTTTCATTGGACGGGTATCACGCCCGCCGTCTCCGAGAGCGCTGCCGCCGCGTGCCGCGAGGCCATCCAGGTCGCCCGCCAGCTCGGCTTGACGGTCTCCTGTGACCTGAACTATCGCGCCAAGCTTTGGAAGTGGGGCAAACAGGCCGGGGAAGTGATGGGGGATCTGGTCGGCCTGTGCGACCTCGCCATTGCCAACGAAGAGGACGCCGAGAAGGTCTTCGGCATTCGCCCGCCAGACACTGATGTGACCTCCGGCAAGCTCGATCCCACCAAGTACCGCATCGTATGTCAGAAGCTCTCGAAGCGCTTCCCCAGCCTGCGGTTCGTCGCCATCACGCTCCGCGGATCCCTCTCCGCCAGCCACAACTCGTGGACCGGGATCCTGTGGCGCAGCGGTCATCCGCTTGTTGTCGGCCCAACCTATGAGATCAAGCCCATCGTCGACCGCGTCGGCGCCGGCGACAGCTTCGTCGCGGGCTTGATCTACGGCATGCTCACATTCGACGACGACTACCAGCGAGCGCTCGACTTTGCCGTCGCCGCCTCCACCCTCAAACACACGATCTACGGCGACTTCAACCTTGTTTCGGCATCTGAAGTGGAAGCCCTGATGGGAGGCGATCGATCGGGACGAGTAAGCCGGTGAAGCCGGTAGACGGGGAATTCCGAGCAAGCCCGAAGCCCGAGCAGGAAGGGTTCGAACCCTCTCCCCTGGCATGACGTTTCCTTGATGCAGGCAAGAGCACGGGAGGACGGGAAAATGGCAAAACACAGCCGCTTGATCGTGTTGAACACCATGATCGAAACCGGCCTGGTCCCGGTCTTCTATCACCAAGACGTCGAGATCTCGGCAAACATCATCCGGGCTTGCCTGGATGGCGGGGCATGCTGCGTGGAGTACACGAATCGCGGCGAGCGGGCAAACGGGGTGTTCGAGGAGCTGGCGCGTCGCTTCTCCGACCAGGACAGGCTGATCCTCGGCGCGGGGTCCATCCTGGATGTGGGAACGGCCAGCCTTTACATTCAATCAGGCGCTGAGTTCATCATCGGTCCCGTGCTCAATCCTGAGGTTGCCCGAGCCTGCAACCGTCGCAAAGTGGCGTACCTCCCAGGCTGTGGCAGTGTGAGCGAGATCTCCCAGGCCGAAGAGCTGGGGGTGGAGATCTGCAAGATCTTTCCTGGCAAGGAGGTCGGCGGGCCCGGCTTCGTCGAGGCGGTTCGCGCTCCGATGCCCTGGACTCGAATCATGCCCACCGGCGGCGTCGATGCCACAGAGGAGAGCATCCGGGCGTGGTTCAAGGCGGGCGTTGCCTGCGTCGGCATCGGCAGCAAGCTCATCACCAAGGAACGAATGGCCCGCCAGGATTATGCCGGCATCACCCAGGCCACACGGCAGCTGCTGGCCTGGATTGACGCCGCCCGCGGAGGGAAGCCGGCGCTGGCATGACTCTCTCCGACTTCGGAAGTCCTACGGACTTCCGAAGTCGGAGAGGGGGCCCACCTCAGCCCGTCAGCACGGGCTTGCCCCCCGATTCCCTATTTTGCCCAGGCAGCCGCGCCAAGTATGCTAGAATCCCTCGACGGCAGGACCTGTGGCCAACCCTTGCAGCTCCTGGAAGAACCGCCTCTGGCGCTGATGGCCCGGGGGACAGGGGCTCCTGGAAGGGACCGCCGGAATAGGCTCAGGCTCTGTCGACAGTCGCCCAGCGCCGTCCGTCCATGCATGGGAGCCGGACAGGCCAGGCAACCACGACCGACTGCCTCGGGGGGAGGCGGCCACTGGAGCCGCAGCCGCATGGACATGACCTCCATCTTCGGCCGACCGCCACGGATCTTGGTCGCCGACGATGACTGGCTCAACCGGGACTTGCTCCAGGCCTACCTGGCCACATCGGGCTGCGAAGTCGTTACGGCTCCCGACGGGCAGGAGGCCCTGGAGCTCGCTCGCCAAACCGCCCCCGACATCGCCCTGGTCGACGTCCAGATGCCCCGCATGGACGGCCTGACCCTCTGCAGGACCCTCAAATCCGCTCCCGAAACCCGCTTTGTCCCCGTTGTCATCGTCACGGCGCTGGACACGGAGGAAGAGAAGCTCAAGGCGATCGAGGCTGGCGCAGACGACTTCGTCACCAAACCTTACAACTCCGTTGTCCTTCTGACCCGCGTCCGCTCACTCCTGCGCATCAAGTCCCTCCACGACGAGCTTGAGTCTCGGAACCGGCTGCTAAACCGGGTGCTCAACCGCTACGTGGCCGAGGACGTGGCCCAGACGATCCTGACCGATCCCGAGCGCTACCTGCACCTGGGCGGCGAGATTCGCCCGGTCACAGTCCTGTTCGCCGACATCCGCGGTTTCACCCTCTACACTGAACAGCGGTCCGGCCCCCGGGTTGTCGAGACCCTCAATACCGTCTTCCCGCTCCTCAGCCAGGTCATCTTCTCCCACCATGGCACCTTCGACAAGTACCTCGGAGACGGATTGATGGCGTTCTATGGCGCTCCGGTGGCAGCTGACGATGACGCCCAACGGGCGGTCGACACGGCCGTCGAGATGCAGCGGCTCTTCAGCGACCTGCGCCATCGAACACCGGACATGTCCGGCCTCGGCCTGGGCGTCGGGCTGCACTCAGGCGAGGCGGTCGTGGGAACCATCGGGTCCGAGAAGCTGATGGAGTACACCGTCGTGGGCGACACGGTCAACGTTGCCAAGCGCCTCCAGGAGACCGCCCAAGGCGGACAGGTGATTGTCAGCCGGGCGACCTATGATCTGGTGCACGGGATCAAGGCGAAACCCCTCAAACCTCTCCGACTGATCGGCCGGCGCATGCGGGTCGAGGCCTACCTGATCGAAGGCTGACCGAAACCATCGCGCCCCCGTCGTCATGCCTCGATCAAGGGCAAGAGCAGACGCACCAACGGACTTAGGAACTATCCCGCGCTTCAACTCGCCTTCTCAGACACACCTCTCCGCCCTTGTCACCCTCGTGATCCCTCGACCAACTTCCATCCGAGGATTCCCGCGAGACGGGCTCAGCAGATCCACAGCGTCCGGGTATAATCGTGGCATATCCCCACTCGCGTGAACACCTCATGCCCCATGGATGAAGCATCAGGCTCGTCCCTCCAGCAGCACCGCGGCATCAACCGAGTAGTCTCTTGGCTGGTGTCATTCCCCAGGCTGGAAATTGCCGCTCTCCTCGTCGTTTCAGGCATGTATGCGTACAACGCAATCCGCGTGGATCTCCCGCTGGGGTACGCGGGGCTCTATTCCTTGATGACGCAAGAGATCATCGAGCAACCCTTCCCCTTGCCCACCACGGTTCCGTACTATGGTCCCGGGGGCATTCCCTTTGCGTTTCCACCGGTGGCGTTGTATGTGGCCGCATTCTTCGTGGGCGCACTGCGCATCCCGTTGTTCACATACCTTCGGTGGATGCCCCCGGTGGCAACGGTCGCGGCCCTGGTGGCGCTTTACGCCCTATTCCGACTCATCTCCGGTGACAGGTTGAAGGCCCTGCTTGGGACGATCGTCGTTGCGTGCGCCGAAACCACCCACGCTTACCATGCCACGGCCTCAGGCATGGTGAGGAGCGTCGCCCTGCTGTTTGGCATCCTGGCGGCGGTCTTTGCCTTTCGTGCCTTCGGACAGGGCAGAAGGTGGATCGGGCTCAGCGTGCCGGCTGGGATCTTCGTCGGCTTGACGATCATGACGCACCTCGCCTACGCGGCCTTCGTCGTCCTCGGGATCGCGCTCATGACGGTGCTGGATCCGCGAGGGAGACCTCGCCGTCGCCACTTCGAGGTGCTCGGCATCATCGCCGCCGTGGCTGCGGTCTGCTCGGCGCTGTGGTGGGTGCCGATTCTCAGCCGGTACGGAATCCAGATCTTGTTGAACGCGGGCGGCACTCACGGCACGATGGGCTCGTTCCCGCGATCTCTCCGAGGCATCCTAGGGACGCTGAGAGGGATCCTCCGATGGTACGCGAATCTCGGTCAGTCTTGGTGGCCAATGTCCCTTGCCGGGCTCGCCTTGGTGGGATTCGCTTATGCTATTGGAAGGGGCCGATGGCTGCTGCCGGTCTGGATTCTCGTGGTGCTCCTCTTCATGGGCCAAACGGATCGTTTCGAGATTCTCCTATGCGGATTGCTGATCGCAGAGGTGCTGGTGGATGCCTCGCGAGGCATTGTGCCTGCGGACCGGTGGAAGCCACTGGCCGACACCGCCTCCTTTCCTGGTCTTCTGTTCCTGGGTCTTGTCATGCTCCCGATTGTAGGATTGGGATTCCGCGGCATTCAGTGGAGTGAATGGGCCCTATCGCCGGGCCTGTTGGAGACGGCGCAATGGGTCAGGGAGAACACGCCCGAAGACGTCGTCTACGTCTATCTCGGCAATGAGCACGATGTCGCCGAATGGTTGCCCTTTCTGACGAGGCGAACGCCGGGTTTCGCTCCCTGGGGGGCAGAGTGGACGGGGAACTATGGGACCCAATTGAGGCTCACCGACGAGATGGCCGCGTGCGTCAGCGCACAACGGTTTCAGTGTGTCAAGGACTTTCTGGCAAGCCTCGGACAAGAGGTCGAGCTCCTGGTGCTTCCGTCTGAGCACATTCAAATGGAGAATGAGATCCTGTCGGACCCGGGCTGGCAGCAGGTCTTCAGGAATGACGAGTACGTGGTCTTCCGAGAAACGGGGTGAGGCAGAACGCTCGGCGCCGGCCACAGCACATGGCGGCGTGATACAATGTATGCCGGCGCCCCAGTAGCTCAAAAGGATAGAGCAGGGCACTCCTAAGGCCAAGGTTGGGGGTTCAATTCCCTCCTGGGGCACACCCTGCGCCAGCGGCACCCGCGCTGGCGCTTTGCGTTAAGCGAACCCCCGTCAGATTGGCCCTTGCGGCTCGCCCTTGCGCGCATGTGCCTGCCTTTGCCGCACCGGCGGCCTGCTCGTATGACCCTGTGTTGCCACAGCCTCGAGATCCCAGCGGGTTCGGTGCAAGCCGGCCCTCGTGGAGGCATACGTGGCATGAGGACATGGATGCAGGAGGACGGCGTCCCGCCTCCTCGCCGGCACCATCGGGGGGTGCGCTCGAATCGCCCCTCCCTTGACAAGTGATTCGCGGTATACTCAGCCCCACAGGCAGACATCTGGGTGCCCCCCTCACCTAGATGTCTGTCCTGTGCTTTGAGTGCGGGAGACGCAAGACAACCAGGTGCAACCGGCGCGGTCCGGGGCTCACGGCCGACTATCCTTGCTCGATTTCCCCATCCTGTGCAGCGCCTCCCCCAGCCTGCCGATCTCCTCCAGTGTGTTGTAGTGCGCCAGACCGATTCTCACCATCCCCCCCGAGGACTCCAACCCCAGCCGTTCGGTGACGGCAAGAGCGTAATAGTTGCCATCCCAGACATAGATCCCCTCTTTCCCGAGTGCCTCCGCCACCTGGCGGGGTGAGAAACCTTCCAGGGTGAAGGATACCGTTGGCACCCGGCGATCGAGGGCCACCGAATCGGTGATCCCCCAGATCCTGAGGCCGGCGATATCGGACAGCGCCTCAATCAACTGCCGGGAGAGCTCCATCTCATAGGCCCTGATGGCCGACATTGCCTGCTCGAGTCTCCACCTCCGACCGCGGGAGGCGTCCTTGGACCTCTCAGGATGCCCCCCACCCTGCGTCTCCCCCAACTCCGCCAGATACTCAACCGCCCCAAGCGTCCCAGCGATCCCCTCATGATTCCCGGTCCCCGTCTCGAACTTATCGGGCGGCTCGTTGGGGGCGGGGCGCACCTTGTAGGGCCGCAGCCTCTCCAGGTGCTCCCTTCTCCCATACAGCGCACCCAGATGCGGCCCGAAGAACTTGTAGGCCGAGACCACCAGAAAGTCACAGCCTAGAGCCTGGACATCGATCGACCCGTGCGGTGCATACTGGACGGCATCCACAAAGCACAGGGCCTTCGCCTGACGGGCCAGCTCGACGATCCTGCCCACCGGATTGATCGTCCCGACGGCGTTGGATGCGTATCCGACCGCTACCAGGCGGGTCCGGCCACTCAGGGCCGCCTCGAGTTGATCCAGCCGGAGGGTGCAGTCCTCCACGTCGAAGTCCACCCAGCGCACGGTGCAGCCCCGGTCCTCTGCAATCAGCAGCCAGGGGGCGATGTTGGCATCGTGGTCCAGTCGGGTGACGAGGATCTCGTCCCCCGGGCTGAGCTCGCGTGCCAGGGCACGGCTCAGACCCAGGGTCAGCGTGGTCATGTTCGGCCCAAACACAATCTCATCCGGCCCGGCCGCGTTCAGGAAGTCAGCCACTGCCCGCCGACCTTCCTCGATGATTGCGTCCGAGGCCACGCTGGTGGCAAAAGCTCCGCCGCGATTGGCGTTCTTCGTCACCAAATAGCCGATCATGCGATCGATCACCTGACGGGAAACCTGCGTTCCACCGGGATTGTCAAAGAAGACGGCCCCTGAGGTCAGAGCAGGGAACTGGGAACGGACGTGCACAGGATCAAGGGGCATGTCGCCTCCCGCTCACGGACTACGGCTGAGACGTGGTCAAGGGTCAAGCCTGCCTACGATGCGCTCCGCCCGCACGAAGTCCCGCGGTGCGTTGATGTTGAGGAAGCTCAGCCCCAGGGGGTCAAGGCTGGAAACCTCCGACTCCTCAACCACGTGCACCCGGACTTCCGGGTAGAAGCTGATCATCCTGCGCTTGCCCGCTTCGAGGGCCGCCTCCACGGCGGGCAGGCATGCCTTGGAATAGACGGCCTGCAGCGGCTCGTACTCACCCTTCCAGCGCGGCACGATCACATCCGCCTGCGGAGCCAACGCCAGCATCCGTCCCAGCAAGAGGGGGGAGACAAACGGCATGTCGGAGGCCAGAAGAAGGACGGTTTCCCCTCGCGCGACCGCTAGCGCCGTCCGCAGGCCCCCCAGCGCTCCCTGGCCCGGAACGGCATCTGCGACCAGGCGGACACCCAAGAAGGCGTACGCCTCCGGATGGTTAGTGGTGACGAGGATCTCGTCTCCCAGGCTCGCCACCCGGTCCAGCACATGCTGGATGAGCGGCCTGCCGGCCAGATGCACGAGCGCCTTGTCTCGGCCCATGCGCCGGGACCCGCCCCCGGCTTGAACCGCTACCGTGATCATGCCTTCCATTCTACCCCGCCCGGCGGGCTGCCACGGACGGGGTGTTATAATCGGCTCGATCATGAGAACCCTGGCTGATCACCTCGATGCGATGACCGCTGAAGGGGAGCAGGTTGAACAGCAGCCGGAGGGCGCCGTCCGCTGTATCGCCTGCGCCCACCGTTGCCTGATCCGGCCAGGGAAGCGGGGCATCTGCAAGGTCCGTTTCAACCAGGGCGGCAAGCTGCGTGTCCCCTTCGGCTACGTCGCTGCCCTCCAGTGCGACCCCATCGAGAAGAAGCCCTTCTTCCACCTCCTGCCTGGTTCCGAGGCGTTGACCTTCGGCATGCTGGGATGCGACTTCCACTGCGCCTACTGCCAGAACTGGGTCTCGAGCCAGGCGCTGCGCGACCCCGAGTGCGAAACGGCTGGCGCCTACCTGCGACGGATCAGCCCAGCCCAGATCGTACAGGTCGCGCTCCAGATGGGGGCAAGTGTCATCGCCTCATCCTATAACGAGCCGCTCATCACCTCCGAGTGGGCCGTGGCCATCTTCAAGGAAGCTGTACCTGCCGGTCTCCGATGTGCCTATGTGTCCAATGGGAACGCCACCCCCGAAGTGCTCGACTATCTCCGCCCATACCTGAGCGCCTTCAAGGTCGATCTCAAGACCATGCAGCCCGCTCAATACCGGCGATTGGGCGGGGTGCTCGACCATGTCCTGGATAGCATCCGCCGCGCCCATGACCTCGGCCTGTGGGTGGAAGTCGTGACCCTGGTGGTGCCCGGCTTCAATGACAGCAATGACGAGCTGATGGACACGGCCCGCTTTGTCGCCTCCGTCTCCCCGGACATCCCCTGGCACGTCACCGCCTTCCACAAGGACTACCACATGACCGATCCCGCCAACACCTCGCCTGCCACCTTGATCCGGGCGGCGGAGATCGGCCAGGAGGCTGGCCTGCACTTCGTCTACGCCGGCAACCTGCCAGGGCAGTCCGAGAGCTATGAACACACCTTTTGCCCGAAATGCGCCACCCCCCTGATCGAGCGTGTGGGCTACACGATCCTGGGTTACCACCTCACCCCTGAAGGCAAATGCCCGAACTGCGGCGCTGCCATCGCCGGAGTCTGGCCAGACAAGCCGAATCGGATAACTGCTGGACCAAATATCGACTTCTTGGGCCGCAGGCCGCGGCCCGTCTATTGAGGCCGTAGCGCGTCGAGGACCCCGGGCGACCAACGTGGACACCGGCCAACAACGCGTCAAGCTGATCCTGACATACGATCCCCGCCCGGACCGGCGCGAGGACTACTTCCAGTACGTCCTCGGGGAGTTCGTCCCTCGTCTGGCGAGTGAGGGACTGGCCATGTCCGACGCCTGGCACACGGCCTACGGCCAGTATCCCCTGCGGCTCACCGGCTTCGTCGCGCCCGACATGGCCTCGCTGGAGCGAATCCTCACCTCGGAGACGTTCCGAGACCTTGAAGCCCGCCTCCAGCAGTACGTCTCCAATTACCAACGCAGGATCGTCCCCGCCCGCCGCGGGTTCCAGTTCTGACCGCCCAGTCAGCTCCATCCCCTCCGAGCATCCGCGCTTGTGCGATCTTTCACAAATCGTGGTATACTCTGGCCCGCCCCGGCCTATCCACATCGCTACCTCTACCCACTTGCAACACATCGTCGCCAGGCCGGGGCAAATCCTTTGCTCCTGACGAGACCGTTTCGCCTCCTGCTGGCCTTCGCCGCAAACGGCGCGCCGCCTCCTCGACTCCCCCGCCGATCCCTGGGGCATACGATGAAGAATCCCTGGTTACCGGCCGGATTCACGCATCCACCCGTTCCTCTTCTTCGGGGATGTCCGTTTGGTGTCACCGCTCACGTGTAACCCAGGCAGCCCGCAGCCAATCACGGCCCCTTGTGGATAAGGAACAGACGGCGAGCATTCGTTCGCCGTCTGCTCCTGGTCTCCCTGAGTGCCTAATTGCAGCTGCTCTACGCCGCGCTGGCCATCTTCTCAAACCTGGATGACCCCGAGCTCCTTCCCAACCCGCTCGAAGATCGACAACCCGCGCTCGAGGTCGTCGCGGCTGTGAGCCGCCGAGAGCATCACTCGGATGCGCGCCTTGCCGCGCGGCACCGTCGGGAAGCCGATCGCCATGGCAAAGACGCCATCCTCATACAACCTGCGGCTGAATTGCTGCGCCAGCGGCGCCTCGCCAAGCATGATCGGCGTGATCGGCGTCGTGCTCAGGCCGGTGTCAAAGCCAAGTGCCTGAATCTCACGCTTGAAGAAATCGGCGTTCTCCCAAAGACGGTCGACCAGTTCGGTGGAGGCTTCCAGGAGATCCAGGGCAGCCAGGCAGGCGGCGACGTCGGGCACGGTCATGGCCGAGGAGAAGAGGAACGGCCGGCCTCGCTGGCGCAGCCAATCGACCACCTCCGGGCTTCCCGCAGCGACGCCCCCCACCACACCGAAGGCCTTAGAGAGGGTCCCGATTTCGATATCGACCTTGCCATGCAGGTTGAACTGATCCACGATGCCTCGACCACCTTTGCCCAGCACGCCCTCCCCATGGGCGTCATCGACCATCAGCAGGTAGTCATAGGCGCGGGCCACCTCGTAGATCTTGTCCAGGGGCGCGATGTCGCCGTCCATGCTGAAGACCCCATCGGTGACCACCAGGGCCCGCCGGTAGCCGGTGCCCTTGTTCTCCTCGATCACCCGGCGCAGGTCATTCGGATTGCAGTGGCCATACCGGATGATGCGACCTCCCGAGAGACGGCAACCATCGATGATGCTGGCATGGTTCAGCTCGTCCGAGTAGATGACATCTTCCTTGCCCACGAGGGCCGGGATCACGCCAAGGTTGGCGCAGAAGCCGGATTGAAAGGTGATTGCCGATGGCACACCCTTGAAACCAGCCAGGCGGCGCTCGAGCTCGAGATGCAGGCTCATGGTCCCGGCGATTGTGCGCACCGCTGCCGGCCCGACCCCGAACTTGTCGATGGCCTCCTTAGCGGCCTGAACGAGCCGAGGGTGATTGGCCAGGCCCAGGTAGTTGTTGGAGCAGAAGTTCAGCACCCTCTTGCCATCGACAGTCAACCAGGACCCTTGCGGCGAACTCAGGGTGCGGATATGGGTGAACAGGCCAGCCTCGCGGAGGTTGACAAGTTCGTCGACAATCCACTGCGTTCGAGTCGACTCGGACATGTTCTCCCTCGGAAGATGGTGTCGAGCCCTTCAGACGGCGGGCTGGTCGGCCACCAGGGCCAACTTGCGCCGGCGCGGCAGGGCCTTGAGGGCGCGCTCCCGCCGCATGGCAGAGACGCGATCGGGAAGAGGCTCAAGGTAGGCTAGACGGACCGGCCGCCGGGCCCGGGTGTACTGCGCGCCCTGGCCGGCGTTGTGCTGGCGCAGCCTTCGCTCCGGATCGCTGGTCCAGCCGGTGTAGAACGTGCCATCGGCGCATTCGACGATGTAGCAGAAGTAGCAGGGCACGGCAGGATTATACGCCTCGGCCCCTCAGGCCCAAAGCCTGGGCTCGTCTCCACGGGGCCTCCTCAGCCCTCGAGGCGGAGCGCTCCCTCGGATCCGACGGGCCGGGCTCGCCTCAGAGGCCCCTCGCTGGCTATTCCCCAAGCCCCCGGAATCCATTATTATGGCCACCAGCGCGCGATGCGTTGTGCGCCCGGAGCTTGCCTGTGGACTGGGCTCAAGCCGGATGTGGTCTCGTCCTGTTCGTGTTCGGGGCTGCGTGCCTTCTGTACGGGATACGTGCCCTGACGGGCAGGACGCCGCCGCTTTGGTCGTCGCTGCTGCCTAAGAGGCCTGTAGCCGGTCCTCCCGCCAGCGCACAGGAAAGCGTCATCGCTGGCACGCTAGGGATCATCGTCGGCTCGATATCCATCCTGGGCGCGATCGGACTGGTGCTCGTCAGCCTCCTCTGAATTCCTTCCCCCACGCCGACCTATCCGGCCGGTTCTTGTCCCACGGCTAGGCGCTGCTGGGCACCCAGGTCACAGCAACAGCATCACCGCCCGGAGCAACTCGCCCAGGTCTATTCCTTCACGCGCCGCGTTCATGGAGGCTGAGGCCGAGTGATCCGGAGGAGGTCTAGCGTGTCCTATACCGGATGGGTGTTGACAGTTTGAAGCCGTTGTCGCTTGTCACGCT
>CAYQUY010000001.1:0-31638 GCA_964420755.1 uncultured Anaerolineaceae bacterium | reverse complement strand
TACAGCACATGACCCTCGATCACTGTGTACACCTTTGCGAAACAGTACACTCTAGACCGCAGGTTCGGCGAGGAGTGGGAAGCCTATCGCGAGCGACGCCGTTTCATCCCCCCTTTCATCTTCTGAGGTGCGTGAGGCCGTGCGCCATCGACGAAAGCGTTGCGGTCAAGGGGCGAGAAAAGCTGGGATTCCTCTCTGGCTCGATGCGGGACGCCGGGGCGGTGTAGCGCGCGGGGCACAGGCGCCCGGAGCCTAACCCAGGGAAGACTGTTTCCCTGTAGAATCGGGTCTCCAGATGGAGCAGTTCAGGCGAGTCTCTCTCCATTGCGCGCTAGCTGCATGCGACAGTGGCCGCCTCCTCAATGCAGTCGAGTACAATCAAGCCCGGAGGCAGAATGACCAACACAGGCTACAAATGCATCTATCGCTATGACCGGGAAGGCAGACACGGAGGCCACGGCTACCAGGTCAACGTGATCTGGAAGGGCAAGCGGCTGTACCGGCGCATCAGCGACAGCTCGGCCGGGGGAAAAAGGAAAGCCCTGAGGCTGGCAAGGCAGGTGCGGGACCAGTTCGAGCGTAAGCTGGGCAAGCCGAGGACGGAACGGATCATCCGGAGCAAGCCGCGGCCGGCTGCTCGAGGGAGAGCGGCCAAGGCCAGAAGAGCAAAGCGAGCCGTCCGGTAACCGGACACGGCCCTCGGAGAGAGGTCTCCCCTCAAAGGTTGCCCAGCGATTCCCGCATGCCGATGCGCCAAGAGGCGGTTGCACGAAGCCGCGTGAGTCAGGCGCCGAATAGTTGCGTACTCAAATCGCTCATCTGGGAGTCGGGCCATGTCAGAGCTGACCTTTGAGGCCGGACCGTCGTTCGCCCGCCGGTTGGACAAGGCAGACCCCCTGGCAAAGCTCCGCCAGTCTTTCGTGGGCGCCGAGCCGAGCCTGATTTACCTGGACGGCAATTCCCTGGGCCGCCTGCCGCGAGCTACGATTGCCCGCGTGCAGACCGCGCTTGAGCGGGAATGGGGACGAGACCTGATCCGTGGCTGGAGCGCTGGATGGTACGAGGCGCCGGTCCGGATCGGGGAGAAGATTGCCCGCTTGATCGGCGCCGCGGAAGGCCAGGTCGTCGTCAGCGATTCGACCTCGGTCAACCTGTTCAAGCTTGTCATGGCCGCCCTGGCGATGCGGCCGGGGCGGTCCCGTGTGGTCGGCGACGCGCTCAACTTTCCCTCGGATCTTTACATCCTCCAGGGATGCCTGCGTCTCCTCGGGGGTCGTCACCAGCTGGTCATGATCCCCTCAAAGGATGGAATCGAGCCCGACCTCCAAGCCCTCTACGATGCCATCGATGAGGAAACGGCTCTGGTGACGCTCTCGCACGTCGCCTTCAAGAGCGGGTACCTCTATGACGCCGAGGCGGTGACGGCTTCGGCCCACGAGGCGGGCGCGCTGGTGCTGTGGGACCTCAGCCACTCGGTGGGCGCCGTGCCGGTGGACCTCGACCGCTGGGGTGTCGACCTCGCTGTCGGCTGCACCTACAAGTACCTCAACGGGGGCCCCGGCGCACCGGCGTTTCTGCATGTCCGGCGGGATCTCCAGGAGCAGGCGCTCTCGCCGATCTGGGGCTGGTTCGGCCGTAAGTCTCCATTTGCCTTCGACCCGGCGTATGAGCCGGCCGAGGGGATGCGGCGCTTCCTAGTGGGCACCCCGCCCGTTCTATCCCTGTTGGCCCTCGAGCCGGGGCTGGACCTGCTGTCCGAGGCCGGCATGGATTGGGTGCGAGAGAAATCGATGCGGCTGACCTCCTATCTGATCGATCTCCTGGACGCGGTCCTGGCGCCTCTGGGGTTCACTTTGGGTTCGCCACGCGACCCGGCTCGACGCGGCGGCCACGTGAGCCTGCGCCATCCGGACGCCTATCGGATCAACCAGGCGCTGATCCAGGAGATGGGCGTCCTGCCCGACTTCCGAGAACCAGACAACATCCGCCTGGCCCCAGTTGCCCTGTACACCTCGTTCTACGAAGTCTGGGAGGCGATTGACCGGATTCGGCGGGCGGTTGAGGAACGTCGTTACGAGCGCTACTCGGCCGCGCGCCTCCCGGTCACGTGAAGCGCCTGCGATCGCTGGGCTTGCGCCGCTCCGAGAATCCGGACATCGGGCCGACAGGCCTTGACCCGGCCATTGCGCCCATCCGCTGGCAGGCCCAGGCTCGCGTGGCGGACCGGGCAGATGTCTCCCGAACCGGCTTGATCGACCCCCAAGGATCCGCCTCGCCTTGGTTCGGGGCGGCCCCGCTTGGGGCGTTCCCTATTCTGGTAAGTCGATGCCGACTGTGTGGGAGGAGAGGCGGATTGCCGCGACGTCGCCCGGCAACTACAATGCGGCACACGGAGGTCGATGGTGGTGTCACGAAAGCAGGGTTCCTGTAGGGTCTCGTCGCTGACGTTGGCAGTCCTGACCCTGCTGACCTGTGTTGTGACCGGCTGCGATGTCGTGCGGGCACTGCAGGCCACGTTCACCCCTACCCCGACCGCGACGGCCACGCTGACGTTGACCCCCACGCCCACCTACACGCCGACGCTCACCAGCACCCCAACCGCTACCGCGACCCCCACCATCACGCTGACGCCAACGGTTACCCTGATCCCAACGATCACATGGACCCTGACGGTCACGCCGTCGCCGACGTTCGACTTCCCCGACGTAACCGTGCTGGAGCAGGCCAACTGCCGGTACGGTCCGGGAACGACCTATCTCTATGCTCAGGGCCTCTACGCATGGGACACCGGCATCGTCCATGGCCGCAACTACAGTGGCACGTGGCTGTGGATCCTGCCCTCGACGGCCACCTGGCATTGCTGGGTTTCAGCGTCGGTTGTTGAGATCCAGGGAGACATCCGGACCGTGAGGGTGCAAACCCCGCAGCTGCCGCACTCGACGCTTTATGGGCAACCCGGCTGGGTGCGGGCGGAGCGGCAGGGGGACCAGGTGATCGTGACCTGGGAGCGGGTGCCAATGACCGAAGACGATTTCCGGGGCTACCTGATCGAGGCGCGTATCTGCCAGGGTGGCAACCTGATCGGCGTCGCCGTCCACACCGACGAAACCTCGTACACGTTCACCGACGAGTCAACTTGCGAGAGCGACTCCGGTGGCCAGGTCTACGCTGTCGAGAAGCACGGCTACACCGACCCGGTCACGATCCCCTGGCCGTAAGGCCCCTTGCCCCTTCCTCTCGTCTGCCCGCCTGACTACCCGGACGGAGATCGAGCCCCTGGTGGTGTCCCGGCCATCCTCATCCTTCTCGGCCGAGGTTTGGCAGGTGCCAAGGCCTTCCGTTGCCATGCCGACCATTCGTCTGTCCCTGGGTGGAGCCCCCGGTCGCATGAGGAGAATGGGTTGAGGTGCGATCTAGGCCTTCTTGGCCAGCGAGTGGATTCGGTCGAGGTTGAGCTCCCCGGCCTGGCCCCAGCCACGCTTGCCCGCAGCGATCTCTGGCCGGAAGCGCTCATACAGCCCGAAGGCAATCTGTTCAAGCTCAGCGGGAGGGAAGGCTGAGGCCAGCGTCTCCATTGCCCGGCGCACTGTCTCCAGGGAGTCACCGAATTTGCTCTCGATGTACCTCTCCACGCTCGCTGGGTCAATCGGCTGATCTTTGACCACGGCTCGCACGCCGTCCTTCGTTTGCCTGGCGGGAACCGGCCGCCCGCACAGGCTGACCCAGAACTCCTCGCCGAGCCCAACCTTCTTGGGGGGCTTGCCGGCCTCGCCGGCCTCGGGCTTGCGGTAGATGCCCAATCGGCGGCCTTTGGCCTGGGCGTTCAGGCCAGCGACCGCCTTGCCCAGCGTCAGCGCCGCCGAATGGTCATAGCCTAAGTGTTCGGCGACGATGACAGCCCAAAGGGTCAGCACCGGCGCCCGATTGATCATGACGACGTTCTCGGCCATGCAGCTTCCTCCTCGCACAGACGGGCCCATCACACCAAAGCCTGAGCCGCGGCGTGAGACAATCCCCTCAACTTCTGTCCGGGTGGAATGGGCACAGCGGTACGATCGATCGGCGCTGCCCCTGACAGCAAGGGAGTCTCCTGAGGTATCTCCTGCTGGCCGGGGAAATGCGACGGGCTGAAGGGATCTTCAGCCCGTCGTTCGCTGCACCTAGGCGGGAGTCGCCGGGCCAGGCGGGCCTTGCGGGCCCGGGTCGCCCTTGGGTCCGGGTGGGCCTTGTGGGCCCGGGTCGCCTTTGGGCCCGGGCGGTCCTTGCGGGCCTCGGTCGCCCTTGGCCCCGGCGGGGCCCTGCGCGCCTCGGTCGCCCTTGGCCCCGGCGGGGCCTTGTGAGCCGGGCTCGCCTTTCGGCCCGGCAGGCCCTTGCGGGCCAGCGTCGCCCTTGGGTCCTTGAGGGCCGGGCTCACCCTTAGGGCCAGCGGGCCCCTGAGGGCCGGCAGCGCCCTTGAGGCCTTGCGGTCCGGCCTCGCCCTTGGGGCCGGGCAGGCCCACCGGTCCCAGGTCCCCTCTGAGGCCTTGCGGCCCCAGCGGTCCCGGGTCGCCCTTTGGGCTGGGAGGACCGGCGTTGCCCTTGTCGCCCTTTGGGCCTGCCGGGCCCTGGGGCCCAGGGATGCCGGCGGCGCCTCGAGGGCCGCGGGGACCGGGCTGGCGCTGCAACTCGGCCAGCTTCTTGGCCAGGTCCTTCACCCGGGCCTCGAGCTCGTCCAGACGCGCCGCAGCGGTCGGCTTGGGAGTTGGCTTGGGCTTGATGGCGCGCGTGCTCTTGGCCGGGGGCGCGGGCGTGGCCCTCTTCCTGGTGGCTCTCTTCACGGGGGTCTTCGCCATAGCAGCCTCCTACGAATCATGGCGGCCATTCGCATCCAGAGTATACAGCCATTTGGTGGATATCCGATGAGATCCCTCGCAGCCATTCTCCGCTTCTGTCACGCAGGCTTGCGTCGGGGCGAAAGCGGAGCTTGGAGCCTGTGACCGTCACCCTCCAGGCTGGGGCCCTGACCCCGATTTCGGTCGCGGCGGGACAGGAGATCGCTGTCCGGCAAGCGATCTGGCGCAGGATTATCGAACGCGCCCGCGGGCGGTATGGGGCCAGAAGTCAGAACAGGTGAGTCTGGACGAGAGACGAGCCAGGGGCAGGAGTGACCGGAACGCCCGTGCGCCCCAGGCGAGGTGCCAGCGGAAGGCCTCGGCAATCTACGTGCCGTCCGGGGCGACCCCTATGGCGGGCAGGGCATCGTCACACGGCCGCAGCCGGCGTGGTCGCCTCGGGCTGGGCGGCAAGCCGGGCCCGCGTCCTGAGGTGGAGCGCCAGGAAGCCGACCACCGCCACCAGTGAGAACATGCCCGCCAGGTACCACACCCAGTTCGGGCTGAAGTTGTCCATGATCAGGCCGGCAGCCCAAGGGCCGATGGCCGAGGGAATCGTCCAGCACATGGAGAAGATGGCCATGTACCGGCCGCGCATGTCCGCAGGGGCAAAGCGAGCCACGAGCGCCATGCTGGTGGGGACGACGATCATCTCGCCGATGGTGATGATGATCATGGCTGCGGCGAACAACGCGTAGGCCGAGACAAAGCCAAACAGGCTGAAACCGATCATGTACAGGACGGAGCCGAGGGCCATCATGACGATGGGCGGATACCGGCTCACCCGACGGGTCACCCAAAACTGCATCACGACGACCAGCACAGCATTCATGCTCATGAGGAAGCCGTACTCGCGGGGGGAGAAGCCGTGGGCATCCCGGAGGAAGACGGAGAAGGTGCTGTACAGCTGGAGGTAGACGAGGTTCATGATCGCCGCGATCGCAAGGAAGCCAACGTAGCCTCCGTCGGAGAGCACCCGCCCGTAACCTCGGAAGGTCTGCCCCATGGACTCGCGGGCGGCGGTGTCGCGCGCCTCCGGTCGAGTCTCCGGGATCAGACGAAGGACGATGGCTGCCGTGATCAGGCTGCAGACGGCATCAAGGATGAACAGTGAGAGGAAGGAGCGGGTGGCCAGCAAGCCGCCGATGGTGGGGCCGACGATCCACGAGAGGTTGCCCGCCACGCGCAGCACGCCAAAGCCCTCCGCGCGCTGTCTCTCCGGGAGCATATCCGCGACCATGGCGCTGTGGGCCGGGCCGGCAATGTCGGAGAGGAAGCCGACAAAGGCGGCCAGCCCATAGAAGACGGTCAGCCGACTCACCAGGCCCATCGAGATGCTGCTCAGCGCGCTGAAGACCAGCCCAAAGAGCACCATGCCCTTGCGGCCGAAGCGATCGGTGAGCCCACCTCCCAGCATGTTGCCGAAGAAGCCCGAGATGGAGAAGATGGCAAACAGCGCTCCGGCCTGGGTCATGCCCACCTGGAACTTCTGGGTGACGTACAGGGCGAAGAACGGGTTGATCAGCGTCCGGCCGACGCCGTCGATGAACGAGGCCCCAACGAGCACCCAGAACTTAAGCGGATATTCGTGGTAGGTCTCCCGTACCCGATTCAGCATCCGTTTTCTCCGTGCCCATCCGGGCCGCCAGAAACTGCGCGCTTGGATCTCAACACCGCGCTCATCCTGGGCTCTCGGGTGTGGCAGAAGCGACGCAGTGGAACGACTTGGAGCAGGGTCGCGAGGTCGAGTCTCACCGGTCAGCGATGGGTCTCTCAGCCCTCTACAACAGGGGAAGGGTGTCCGATCGCTTCGCCCGGCTCATCGCTCCGTCGGTGCCACTCAGCTTCGGATGTCACGCCCGTTTGCCGGAAGAAGGCCTAATGCCGGGGCCTCATAACCTTCCCATTCTATCCCGAAATCTGCCTCGTCCGGCAATCCGCAGCCGAACCGCCTCTGGGGGGTGTTGTATCATACTAGGGATCATCGGGAAGGAGACTCTCGCTTGGATAGCGGCGCCCTCAGCTACCATGATGACATTCAGGCTTGGCGCCAGGAGATGGAGGCCCGCTTGCGGGCCGACGAGGGCTGGCTGACGCTTGCCGGGCTGTACTGGCTCAAGGAGGGTCCCAACCGCTTTGGCACCGACCCGGCGGGCGACATCGTGCTGCCGCCGGCCTCAGCACCGGGATGCGTCGGGAGCTTCGGGCTGCTGGGCGACGATGTGGCACTGCGCGTCTCCCGGGGCGTCATGGTTGCAGTGGATGGCCAGCCGGCGGAGCAGGCGCAACTCCGTCCGGACATCTCCGGCTCGCCCACCAAGGTCGCCGTGGGTAGCCTGACGATGATTGTCATCCGACGGGGGGCGCGCACCGGGATCCGGCTGTGGGACAGGAACCATCCGGCGCGGGAGCGATTCGGTGGCCGGCAATGGTTTCCCATTCGGGAACGGTACCGCGTGAACGCGGTCTGGACCGCCTGGGACCCGCCCAGAAGCATCTCCATCACCGACATCCTGGGGGACACCGAGGACTGTGCCAGTCCCGGTTACGTGGTCTTCGAGCTCGATGGTCAGGCGGCACGGCTGATCGCCTCCTCGGGCGACGCTGACGGGGTCTTCTTCGCCTTTCGGGACGCGACCAGCGGGATCACGACCTATCCCGCAGGCCGATTTCTCACTTCCCCGCCTCCCCGAGAGGGCAAGGTTGAGCTCGACTTCAACAAGGCCTACAATCCGCCCTGTGCCTTCACGCCCTATGCCACCTGCCCGCTGCCGCCCGCCGGGAACGACCTTCGCCAGAGGATCGAGGCGGGTGAGCGGTACGCCGGGGCGGAAGGGTTCTAGTCCATTTCGTGAAGGAAGCTCGCTGTCATGGCAGAGAGTGAGGAACATCCTAACGCCAAGGACCTGTCCGTCTCGCTCGGGAAGGCGAACCTGTACTCCCTGGCCCTCACGCTGCCTCTCCTCGCAGTTCTCTTCGGGGTATACCTCGTCTTATCCCCGCGGGAGGGCCAGGCCAACGCGCATCTGACTGTGGCTAGCGGGGTTGTCTTTCTTGTCTCTCTTTTGCTGGGCATCGTGGTACACGAGGTCATCCATGGGGTGGCATGGGCGCTTCTTGGCCGCCTGCCTCTGAAGCGGATCCGATTCGGCTTGGCGGCGAGCACGCTGACGCCGTATGCCCACGCCCTCGACCCCCTGCCGGCGGGCGCCTACCGCCTGGGCGCCCTTCTCCCAATGATCCTGCTTGGCGTCGTCCCCTTCGCCGTCGGGACGGCGGTTGGGAGCCTGCTGCTGGCGCTGTATGGCATGGCCTTCGTGTTTGCTTCTGGCGGCGACCTCCTCGTGGTGTGGCTTATCCGCAAGGTTGGGCGGAACGTGCTGGTGGAAGATCATCCCAGCCGGGCGGGCTGCATTGTCCTGGAGGACGGCGGAGGTGAGCCCTCATCTCGGTCGGGGTGAGGGGTTGAAGCGGCCCGCTAGGACCGAGCCGATGAGCCGAACGGCATCACCAGGCCGCCGGCTGCCAATCCGTTGCCTTGCAGCGCCCTTCGGGCATGCCGCGGCGGCGTCCGGATTCCGCAGGAGATCCTCATGAAACGGATGCGCTGGTACGACTATCTCACCGTCAACCTGTTCTGGCTGGGACTGAACATCCGCAACACGGCGGTCGGATCGGTGTTTACGCCGTACCTGGTCGCTCTGTTCGTACCTGCGGGCAGGCAGAACACGGCGCTGGGGGTGATCAGCACGGCCGGGCTGATCATCGCCATGTTGGTGCAGCCGGCCGCGGGTCTCCTCTCGGACCGCTCGACCTCCCGCTTCGGTCGGCGCAGGCCCTTCATCTTCGTAGGTGTGCTGTTTGACATCGTCTTCCTGGTCGCCATCGGGCTCTCCGGCAGCTACTGGATGCTGCTGGTGGCCACCCTGCTCATCCAGTTCTCGGCCAACGTCTCGCACGGACCGCTGCAGGGGCTGATCCCGGATCTCGTCCCCGAGGATCAGCGTGGCCGGGCTTCCGCTGTCAAGGCCGTGTTGGAGCTCGTGCCGATCGTCCTGGTTGGATTCACGATTGCCCAACTCGTGGGCCGCGGACACTTGATGTGGGCCATCGCCGCCACTGCGGTGACGCTGCTGATCACCATGCTTCTGACGCTCGTCTTCGTCAAGGAGACGCCGCTCAAGGAGAAGCCCACTGTCTCGCTGAAGATACCGATGCTGCGAGTGCTTGGCATGCTGGCGGGGATCGCCCTGGGCGCGGCCGCCGGTCTGATTGGCGGTGGCGCGCTGGGCGGCCTGGCCGGGCTGATTGCCTGGCCGTTCACTGGGGGAACGACGGCGCTGGCCGTCGGTGTCGGAATCGGCGGAGCGGTGGCGATGGCGGTTGCCGTTGTCGCAGGCGTGTGGTCCGGCGCGCTGGCGACCATCGGCCGGGACGCCCGCCGCCAGTCATCGTTCACCTGGTGGGTGGTCAACCGTCTACTGTTTTTGGCGGCAGTCACGTCCATCCAGGGCTTCGCCCCGTTCTTCCTGATGTACGCGTTCAATGTAAACGCCGAAACGGCCGCCAGCATGAACGGCAACCTGATGACCGTCATCGGTCTGTTCGTCATACTCTCGGCTCTCCCTGGGGGCTGGGTTTCCGATCGGCTGGGGCCGAAGCGCGTCGCTGGGGCGAGTGGGCTGATATCGGCCCTGGGCTCGATTATCCTGCTGGCGGCCATCTGGGTGCCGGATATGGTGGTGATCTACGTGGCGGCCAGCATCATCGGACTGGGCGCGGGCCTGTTCATGACCGCCAACTGGGCGCTCGGCACGGGGCTCGTGCCGGCTGACGAGGCCGGACGGTATCTCGGGATCTCGAACCTGGCGGGTGCCGGGGCAGGCATGATCGGCAAGGGCATTGGCGGCCCGATCGCGGACTACATGAACGGCTACCTGCCGGGACTGGGGTATTTCGCCATCTTCGCCTGCTACGCATTGCTGTTTGCCCTGAGCACCGTCAGCCTGGTCTGGGTCCGCAAGAAGGCTTGAGGATACCTGTCCGACGGCTGAAGCAGGTCGGCCTTCGGCAAACCGCGGAAACCTCACCTGGCTTCGTGCGGGCGCTCGGGAGTGACCTCACGACGGCGAAGGTCGCGGGCCTCCCGTTGTTGAGGACCGACTGGGCAGTTGGTGGGTAGCTCGGCCCTTGTAGGGCGACAAGCGCTGTGCCACGGTCGGTCACGGGGTGGTTGCGCTCGCTTGAGGAATTCCAGGCGAATGCCTGGGGCGAACCGGGGGCTGAGGCGGATGTTCGAGAGCCGCCGACCGCGTGCCTCGGCGTTCGGTCAGCCGGGAAGTCGGAAGGATGGGAAGAGAATGACAAGACTGATGATCGTCGCCAACCCGAAGGCTGGGATGGGAGCGGGGGCTCGGGCCATCCCCAAAGTGGAACAATGGATGACCGAACACCGGCTCGATTTTGACCTCGTTCGCACGGAGCGTCCCTGGCACGCAGCCGAGATCGCCAAGGAGGCGGCGACTTCGGGATTCGAAATCGTCGTGTCCCTGGGCGGGGACGGGACGGCCAACGAAGTCCTCAACGGCTTGATGGAAGCCAGGCTGGCGGGCAAGGGAACGTCGGCGATGGGCGTCGTGGGTTCCGGCCGCGGTAGCGACTTCGCCCACTCCATCGGCATCCCCAAGGATCTCGAAAGTGCCTGCCAGGTGTTGGCGGAGGGCCGTCGGCGGACGATCGACATCGGCCGGGTCGTCGGGGGCCTCTATCCTCAGGGGCGCTACTTCGCCAACTGCGTCGGCGTGGGCTTCGACGCCATCGGCACGATCGAGGCTGCCAAGCTTCCCCGCTGGGGCGGATTCTTCAGCTACCTGGTAGCAGTGCTGAAGACCATCTTCCTGTATAACAAGGCCCCGGTGAGCACGGTGGAGTACGATGGCAAGAGTTTGACCCAGCCCTCGTTGATGGTCTCGGTCATGAACGGCCGGCGGCTGGGTGGGGGCTTCTTCATGGCCCCGAAGGGGGAGCCGGATGATGGCCTGTTCGACCTGTGCATCGCGCATGAGGTCAGCCGCATCCGGATCTTCACCCTGATTCCCCATTTCCTACGAGGGACGCAGTCCACCCAGAAGGAGATCACGACCGGACAGGCGGCCCGGATCTCGATCACGGCGGTCAAAGGGGTGCTTCCCGCTCAGACGGATGGCGAGATCCTGTGCATTGACGGCCAGCGGCTTGAGATCGAGCTGTTGCCGCGGCAGATGGAGGTCATCGTGCCTGCCGCGAAGGTCGCCTCGTGAGCCTGACCCAGCGCGCGGTCGTGGCAACCTTCAAGGGGCTGACGTCGCTGATCTGCCGCATCGACGACGAGCAGTTGGCGCGGGTGCCGTGGCAGGGGCCGCTGATCATCGTGACCAACCACGTCAACATCCTGGAAATCCCCATTATCTACACCCATCTCAAGCCGAGGCCGGTGCACGGCTTTGTGCAGGCCGATCGATGGAAAGCGGGCTGGTCACGATGGCTGTTGGAGGTATGCGAGGCCATTCCTGTTCGCAGGGGCGAGGCCGACATTGGCGCCGTGCGCAAGGGAATAGAGAGGCTGAAACAGGGCCGGATCGTGATCATCTCGCCGGAGGGCACCCGCAGCGGCCATGGCCGCCTGCAGAAGGCCCACCCGGGCGTCGTCATCCTGGCGCTGCACAGTGGCGCCCCCCTTCTCCCGATTGTCTACTGCGGCGCCGAGAACTACAAGCAGAACCTGCGCCGCCTCCGGCGCAGCGACTTCCACATCGCTGTGGGGCGGCCGTTTGCGATCGATCCTGGCGGAGCCTTGGTGACCCGGCAGGTGCGGGAGCAGATCCTCGACGAGATCATGTACCAGTTGGCGCCGCTGCTTCCCCCGGCCTATCGCGGCGTCTACTCGAACCTGGAGGCCGCCACCCAAAGGTACCTACGCTTCGATCTGGCCCAGCCTTCAGGGGCGTGAAGACGAGGGCCTGATGCCGGGATCCTTGCATTGATGGGGGGCGCAGGTAGTATTCTGGGGGAAGCCTGCGATTGATGACCTAGCCGCCCGCTCCTTGGCCACGGTCCTGGCCGTCGGCCGCCCGGACCATCCATCGTGACGACTGTCCTGCGCGTCACCGCATGGGCCAAGGCCAACTCGGTTTCGGAAAGCGCCGGCACGAGGACGGGCCATGTCTACCACGATCACCTGCTACGGCAGCGTCGGTGAGATCGGCGGGAACAAGATTCTGCTCGAGGACGGAGAGCGTCGTCTACTCTTCGACTTCGGCAAGGCCTTCGGCCGGTACGGTGCCTACTTCGACGGCGTCTTCATCAAGGAACGCTTGACGCGGGGATTGCTCGATCCACTGGCGCTGGGCCTGGTGCCTCCGCTGCGCGGGCTGCTTCGTGAGGACCTGGTCCCTGCGTTGCGCGACGACGACGTACGCATCCAGGAACTGGCGCCGACGGGAAGGCAGAGGAAGCCGCGCCAGATCGTTGAGTTGGAGGACGGGGCCGTCGACTCCTTCTGGGAGTACTTCCGGCAGCATTCCCCGGGCACCTACCGAGACTTGCGCCGCGAGCATGCGCTGCCGGTGGACCTGATCCTGCTCTCCCATGCCCACCAGGATCACATCAGTGACCTGGAGTATGTCTCGCCAGACATCCCCGCTGGCAGCACCTGCCTGACGGCCTTCATCAGCAAGGTCCTCATCGATGTCGGGCAGGCAGGCAGGTCGGGGGCGCCATTCGTCAACCCCCGCCTGCCGGACGCGCACGGACTGCTGCAGTCTGCCAGAGACCTGGGATACATATCCCGGCCGTGGGTCTTCCTCGACGGTGAGCCCAGGGGAGAGCTCGGGGAGGATCCGCTGCAGACAGCCGGCTCGTTCTGGGCGACCCCGCCGAGCAAAAGCCTCGAGCCCCGGCGGGGGGCGGACGTGCCGGGACTCCAGCTTCAGCACTGGCCGGTCGACCACTCACTGTTCGGCGCTATGGGGGCGGCCGTCGAGACCGAGGCTGGCTGGGTGGGCTACACGGGCGACATGCGCTTCCATGGGCAGAATGGCCCGAAGACTTGGGCCTTTGCGGACGGCCTGGCGCTCCTCAAGCCCACGGTTCTCCTATGCGAGGGCACACGGCTGACCGAGCCTAACCGCACGACCGAGACCGAGGTCTACGAGAACTGCCTGCGGGCGGTGGCTGGCGTCGCAGGTCAGCTGGTCGTCGTGGACTTCGCCCCCCGCAACATCGAGCGCTTGATGGTCTTTGACCGCATTGCGGCCGAAACCGGACGACGTCTGCTGGTGCAGCCCCGGGATGCTTACCTGCTGCGGGCAATGGTCCTGGCGGACCCAAGCCTCCCCGATGTCATGCAGGATCCGCATGTCGGCCTGTATGACGACCCGAAAGCGCGACAGAATCCCTGGGAGACGTGGGTCCGCGAGAGATACCGGTCATCCACCCACAGCCCGGAAGATGTGGCCAGGGAGCCAGGTGATTACATTCTGGCCTTCAGCCTGACCGACGCGCCCGACCTGCTCGACCTGCAGCTCATCCTGCGTGGTACGCCTGGCGGGCTCTACGTGTTCTCGAACAGCCAGGCCTACGACGACGAGCAGAAGGTCGATCTCCTGCGCCTGTGGAACTGGACGAAGCATCTGGGTTTGAAGGTGGTTGGGCTGGTGCCCAGGTTCGGCGAAAGGGGAGAGGTGACCGAGGTTGTGCCGGAGCCGGGCTACCACGCCTCCGGCCATGCTGGCTCAGATGAGCTCGTTGAATTCGTGCGCCGAGTCCGGCCGAGGACGCTCGTCCCGATTCACACGGAGAGGCCGGACCTCTGGGCCGACCTGATCCGGGGGACGGGGGTTCGGGTCGTAATCCCTGAGGTGGGCAGGCCCATCCCGGTCTAGTCCTCCTGATCTTCTCTGGCAATTCGCAGTCTCGGCGGGAGTGAGGCCTCCAGTTCCTGTTCGAGGGTCTCGTCGGTTCGCACGCCGATAGCCTCGAGGGCCATCAGGGTAGCGCCAACCACCGGCTCCCGGCGGGGCAGGACGATCCGGGCTCGAGGGGCGATCCCTCGGACCATCGCCTGGACCGTGTCGATCAGCAGCGGCCCCTTTCCTTTGAAGACGCTTCCCCCGAGCACGACCTCGACTTCCTCGGTCTCGAGCGAAAGCCGCCGGATGAGCGCATTGGCGGTGACACCGACCTCGGTCCCCATGCGCTGGATCAGCTCCCGGGCGACCTCGTCCCCCGCCTGAGCGACCTCGAAGACCAATGGTACAAGATCCATTACCTGGCGCTGGTCGATCTCCCCGTGGTACAGGCGCTGGAGGAGAGCCTCGACCGAGGGGGCTTCGAACGTCTGAAGCACACGATCAGTCAAGAGGGTTGGTTTCTCTCGCCCATCCCAGGCGCGCATGACTTGCCGGATCGTCTCCATGCCAAGCTCGTGCCCGCCTCCCCAGTCACCTGAGATCGCGCCTAAGCCCGGCAGGATGATCTCGCGGCCGTCCCGAGCCCGACCGGCGGCGTTGAAGCCTGTGCCGCAGATCACCACTACACCCCAAGGGCGGCTCGTCCCTGCCCGCAAGGCGGCTGGCGTGTCATTCTTGAGGATCACGGAGCGGGCCCAGCCGCGGGCCTGAATGGCCTCCTGAAGCATGGCGTAGTCCTCGGGCAGGTCGGCGCCGGCCAGGCAGAAGCAACCAGCCTCGAGGCCGCCAGGTGCCTGGCCGGCCTCGGCCATGGCCGCTTCGACAGCCCGCGCGATCTGGTTCATGGCCTCGTCCAGACCACATACCTGGTGGTTGGCCGTGCCTCCCTGCCCAAAGCCCAGAGCGTGGCCGGCTTCGTCGGCGACCAAGGCGTGTGTCTTGCTGGCTCCCGCGTCAACGCCAAGGACCGTCCGCATCGCTCTCCTTCCTCTCCTTCTGCTCACTTGGCGCCGGACTCCATGTGGGCCGCCTGACCTTACCGTTTCCGGAGGTCGTCTTGCCGCTAGTGGTCAACCGCCACGAGGAACTCTCAGTGCAAGTTGACACGCCGTCGTCGCTTAGTGGGCGAACGCTGGCGGATCCTTGCGGTCGGTGAAGCCAGCCGGGATCCTCTCCAGGGCCTCCGGCTGGGCAAGGATGTCGCAGAGGTGTGGTGTCGCGGCGAGGGTGCTGGCTGGCATCGTCACAGCGTCCTGAAGCGATAGAGCCAGACGCACGCGGCGCCAACCACGCCCGCCTCGGGGCCGAGCGCCGCGGGCGTCAAGCGGGTCTTCTGATACGAAACCAGGCCGCAGGTGGTGCGGATGGTCTCCTGTATCCGATCCCAGAAGAGAAGGTGGCTGCGCATCAACCCGCCCGCCAATGCGATCACTTCAGGGGTGAAGAGGGTGATGAGATTGGCCAGACCCAGGCCGAGGTAAGTCCCGATCCGGTCGACCGCGGGCTGCGCCCATGCCTCGCCGCGTTGGGCGGCGGCGCAGATGGTTGCGGCGTCCAGCCTTTCACCCTCTGGCTGTCCGGGCTGGGGGTTGTCCTCCGCCCAGCGCTCCATCGCCGAGCCGCTGGCCAGGCTCTCCCAGCAGCCACGTGCGCCACAGTAGCAGGCCGGTCCGGAAGGATCGATGACATGATGGCCGATCTCGGGGTGGGCGCCCTCGACGCCGCGGTAGAGTTGCCCATCCAGGACCACGCCGCCGCCGATGCCGGCGCCGATGGTCACATAGATGAACCGGTTCACACCCCGGCCCGAACCCCAGATGGCTTCGCCCAGGGCGCCGGCATCGGCGGCGTTCTCGATCGCCACCGGAAGGTAGAAACGGGAGACGAGCGCCTCCACCGGATTCGCGCCTTGCCAGCCCGGGAGGAACTCCACGTTGCCGATCATGCCGGTGGTGGGGTCGACGGGCCCGGTGCAACCGACGCCGATGCCGAACAAGCCCTCGTCGCCCTGCAGCCGGGTCTCCTCGATCATGGTGCGGATCCGATCAAGCCCATCGGCCGGGCCGCGCTCGGCCGCCGTGGGGCACTCGGCGCGAGCCAGGACCCGGCCGGACTCATCAACCATGCCGACGGTAATCCTGGTCCTGCTGATGTCGACACCGGCGATCATTCCTTCACCGCTCCGGCGGTCACGCCGGCGATCAACCGCCGCTGCATGGGCAGGATGACGGCGATCACGGGCAGGGAGATCAGGATAGTGCCCGTCATTGTCTGGCCTCAGTTGGAGGTGTTCTTCATATTCAGCATGGCGAGCCCAAGCGGCAGGAGCTGTCCCCGGATCGGAGGATTTGGCGAAGGTGTCATGGGCATCTCAACAGAACACTAGCATAAAATGGTAGGCTTTGTCCATTTCCGGCGGTTTCTCTGAGCGGGATTGCGGCAACTGTCAGTCGACTGAAAGGTTGCGGGTGCAGACACGGAGGCTATACTTTCAGGGGGCAGCCTACCGGTCTGCGCTGCCCCATTGCAGGTCCTTCTTCATCGGATGTCCCGCAGGCAGAGGACGGGACAGATCGTGCAATGGCCTCACCAACTTCGCAGTTCGGGCACGCCATCGGCCCACTCACCTTTGATCGGACGAAACTCCACCGGGAACGGCTCGTCGATCAAATCCACGCCAATCTTCCCCGCAAGCTGATTGTGGTCATTGCTCCGCCGGGTTACGGCAAGAGCACCCTTCTGGCGGACTTTGGGGCGCACACCGATTTGCCGGTATGCTGGGTTCGGCTGACTGAGGCGGACTGCGACGTGATGCGCCTGGCCAGCGTGCTGGCCGCCTCGCTGCAGAAGCGCTTCCGCCGCCTTCGGGGGCAGCCGGACCTGGCAGCCCTTTCGGGGGCCGCGCCCGAGGCCCTGGCCCGGGCCTTCGTCGACGTCATCGAGTCCCGGATCAGCGAGCCATTCGTCATTGCACTCGATGACTTGCACCGGGTGAATCCCTCCGATGCGGTGATGGCGTTCTTCAACGCGTTCCTGCAGGAGCAGCCCAGCCATGTGACCCTTCTGGCGGCGGGTAGGCAGCTGCCCGAGTTGTCGCTGGCCAAGCTGGTCGTCGATGCCGAGATGGCTGGCATCGGCCCAAACGATCTGGCCCTCACCAGCGACGAGCTCAGGGCCCTTGCCCGGAAGCGGCTGGGCGCCGAGCTCCCGGAGGCCGAAACCGCGCGATTGCTGCGGGAGACTCAGGGCTGGATCTCCGGAATCCTCCTCTCGGCCACGATGTCGGGTACGGGCTCGGAGGTCCTGGCGCAGCGGACCCGGCCGATGGTCTACGAGTACCTGGCGGCGGTGGTCCTTGGGCATCTGCCGGACGATGTGTACCGCTTCACGCTGGAATCGTCTGTGCTGCCGGTGATGACCGTGGAGGGCTGCGACTGCGTCCTCCAACGCCAGGACAGCCAGCGCTTTCTGGCCCGTCTTCTGCGCGACGGGCTATTCGTGGTCGCCACCGACCAGGTCCCGAGGACGTTCGAATACCACCCTCAACTCCGTCAGTTCCTGATCGAAACCCTGGCGGGCAAGGATCCGAAGCGTCTGCGGTCCCTGCGGATTCGGGCCGCTCGGTACCTAGCGGGCCACGGCTCTCCGGAGGAGGCTGTCGAGCTGTACCTGGCGGCAGGCGCGCCCCGGCGCGCTGCTGCACTGGCGGAGAGGGAGGCGCCAGCGATGTTCGAACGGGGGAGGACGCAGACGCTCGAGGTTTGGGGGAGCCGCCTCGATGAGGCGGGCGTGGCAGCGCCTGGTCTGTTCCTCTACCTTGCGACAACCTACGCAGACCAGGCTAACCTGGACAAGGCCGACGAGGCTGCGGGGAAGGCCTTCGACATGCTTCGGCGAGGGAAGTCGAATCCTGCCATGTGGGCCCGAGCTTGGACCGTTCGAGGTCTCATTGCGCTTCAGCGAGGACGCAATGAGGAGGTGATACAGGCAGCGGGGGAGGCAGAGCGACTGCTACCGCGGAGTGGGAATCTGGCGCGTAGAGCCACGTGCCTCCGGTTGAAAGGACGGGCCATCTACGCGTCGGGAGGAGATGTCCAGGAGGCGGAACGGCTCATCTTGCGGGCGGTCAGGCTCTTGGAGCGGGCCAATGATCGCTTCACACTGGCTCTAGTCCTCAACGATCTGCTGCCGATCCAGAGCGCCCTCGGCAAGCCGCTGGAAGTCCAGGCCGCAAACTTGAGGGCGCATGAGATCCTGGCCCAGATTGGATCGCCCTTTCCACTAGCCATCTCGTTCAATAACCTTGCGATGACAGCCTACCTTGAGGGGCGTTACGACCACGCGCTTCGAATGTTCGAGGAGGGACTTGAGTGCGCCCATCGGGCTGCAAACCTACGTCTCGAAGCTAGCATTCTATTTGGCCAGGCGGACCTGTTCTGCGACCTGGGTCTCCCGTTTCAGACCGCCGCGCTTTATGAGCAGGGTCTGAGGCTGGCGGCGCGCCTGGGCAGTGTCGACCTCCTGCGATATGGCTACACCCAGACGAGCGTCCTCCATCGTCGCTGCGGCACAGGCACCCTGCCGCACGAGTGGCTGGAGCGGGCCAGGGCACTCGACAGCGCAAAGGAACGCCCGGCTGCGGTGGACATCCAACTGGCGGCCCTGTCCATCGCTGCCTCCCCCTCGAGCGCCACGCTCAGGCTGATGGAGATTCTGCGGCAGAAGCAGGGCGGGCTGCGCGCGAGCGAGAAGGCTCTGATCCTGTACTTCCTGGCACAGGCCGCTCTGGCTACCGGAAACCGGGAGGAGGCCCGCGGCCACCTGGAGGAAGCGTTGGCATGGGCACGGAGCCACGGCGTGGAGCAGTTCCTCGGCGGGGAGATGATGTACCACGAGGGCATGCGCGAGTTTGCTCGCCAGGACTTCGAGGGGAGTCCCCACCTTGCGGTGGTCCTCCAGCGGGTCGATATCATGCGCGCCATGGCGCGGATGTATGAAGAGAAGTCCGAGATGCCCAGTAAGAAGCGGCACCTTCTGGTGAAAGCCTTCGGGCCTTCAGAGCTTCGGTTTGAGGGCAGGCGCGTGTCCGACCTCGAACCCCTTCCGAAGCAGGTTCTCTTCTTCCTGACGGATCGGAAGGAGGTTGAACGCGACGTGCTCCTAGAGACCTTCTGGCTCGAATCCCCGCCTGGCCGCCAGGTCTCAAGCCTGTACACCGCGATCCACAGTCTCCGTCGGGCCCTGTCAAAGGACATGATCCGCATCGAGGGCTCGGTCTATGCGGTCAACCCAGAGTACGCGATCGAGTACGATGTGGCCGAGTTCGAGCACGCTTCCAGTGTGGCCATGGCGATGCCGCCGGGTGACCCGCGCCGGTTCTTTGCGCTGACCGAGGCGGTTAACGTGTGCGGTGGCAGCTTTCTGCCTGAGTATGCCTCGGAGTGGGTTGTGGAGCGGCGCCGCCAGCTGGAGGGAGATTTCCTCCAGCTTCTCACGCACCATGCCGATGAAGCGCTGGCGCGCGGGCAGCCGCAGCAGGCTGTCAACAGCTTTCGTCAGGCTTTGCAGATCGATCCACTTCGGGATGACCTCAACCTGCACTACCTCGAGGTCCTGGGGCAATTGGGGCGTAGAAGCGAGGCGGTGGGGCACTACCGCCAGTACGTCCACCGGTTGGCGGATGAGCTCGGCCTGGATCCCCCCGAACCTCTCCGCGAGGCGTATGCCCGACTGATCCGTTGATCCTCGCCGCTTCCCGGCATCTCCTCCGCATCTGCACAGCGGGGTCCCATCCTCTCTCAGATAGAGGGCCTTTCAGCACCCAACCGAGGTGACTGTTGACTAGCCCATCCTCCCGAGAAGGTGTGACGAAAGACGGGGAGGACCACATCCGGGGTGGCTGAGGCCCTGCCCTAACCCTCGGGCGCACAGATCCCTCTCCACACGCAAGACTTCCCCAGCAACCTCCTGGGTTCCGGAAAGCCACGCTCCTGCTCGACTGTGGATGCAGCAACTGGAGCCGGGTCAGTCTTCAATCGTCTCCCTGTTCCCCGAAGCTAAGGGAATCTTGAGGGTTGGTGTAGTAGTCTCCTACTGAGTGGGCACAAATCACACGGAGGTTGCGATGGCCAGCACTCGTTGCCCCTACGAGCCCGGTGGCGGCGGACACTAGCCCGAGTCTGCTGCAGTCAACTGATCCCGGCTCAACCTTGTCCCCGGGGCAGCGATGAAAGTCGCTGCCTTTGGTTTTCTGGGTGGAGAGAGAACGAATGCATGAGGAGGTGCTCCATGTCTATGAAGGCGCTTAACCAACTGCTGGGAAGGTCCGCGATCGATCCTGGCGTCGCACAAGCTTTCCGTGAGGGCCGGATCGGGGAGGTCCTGGCCGAGTATGACTTCTCGCCCAGCCTGCGTGAAGCTCTGACCGCGCTGAGGGTGGACACGTTCGAGGAGTTTGCGAAGTGTGTCTACCAGCATGTCGAGAGCATGGAGGAGGCGAAGCTGCGTTCGCAGGTGCCAAGTCCCGCCGAAGGACTGCAATCGGCTCCATTCTGCCTGAGGGAAAAGCGGGCCGCATGAACACGATCCGCCGCAAAGGCCAAGCGACGCACTTGGGGGAGTCAGCCCGCAACAACGGCGCTTTCTTTGTGGGCCAGCACAGGCGCGCCTGGCCGTGGGTCGGGCCTGTGTTCCTGGCAGGGCGTCGCCGGATGCGGACCGGTGAGCGAATGGATGTCTCAGCCCTCGGCCCTTGCCTCAGCCGCGGCTTCTCTGGGCGGGACGACCAGCTTTCTCCACGCCGGAAGGATGGTCAGGCTGCCGGCAGCTACGGTGATGATGAAGGGCGCCCTGGGGCCGAGGAGTCCCCACAGCTGGCCCCCGATCCACGGGAAGGGCAGGGTGACCAGGCCCAGGCTGGTGGCCAGCAGGCCGTACACGATGCCTCGGACTTCTTTCGGAACCCCTCTGGCGACGAGGGAACTGAAGGCTGGTTCAAGGAGCGCCCCGCCGACCCCCAGCAGGATCCACGAAGCAGCGAATCCCTGGAAGCTCGCGGCCAGCACAAAGACGACCTGGGAGGCGAGTTGAATCAGGGTCCCCAGGACAATGCAGAGCCGTTCGCTAGTCTTGTCGACGAGCCAACCGGCCGGATAGCTGGTGGCGACCCAGGCGATGCCAAAGATGCCATCCAGCAGACCGATCTGTTGCTTGGTGAGGGCGGCGATGTCGGTGAGGTAGACGGGCATCAGATCGAACGACAGCCTCATGGCGCTGTCCCTGATCCCGTCGGTGATAAGGAGCCACGTGATCAGACCACCGGATATGGCGAGGGTGAACATCTGGCCCAGGGAGCTGCGCAGCGAAGCCAGATCGGCCTTTGCCTGGGGCCCCGACTGCTGCAGGCGTGTGGCGCGCTGCACCACCAGGAAGATGAGACCAGCCAAGGCGGCGGTCAGGGCGGCTGCGGCGAACATCCAGCGATACCCCAGCCTCTGCCCAACCATGCCCCCAAACGGAGGGCTGAAGATCCAGGCCAAGGTGCGGGCGGTCTCCGCCAGGCCGTACACCCGGCCACGGTTGGTGTCGCTGGTATGGTCGGCAATGTAAGCGTAATAGGAAGGGATGGTGAGGGCTGTCGCCACGGCCAGGAGGGCGGGGGCCAGAATCGCCATCTGCCAACTCGCCGAGACGGCGAAGGCCACATAGGTGAGCACCCCGGCGAGGCTGCCGATAAGCATGGCCTTCAGGCGGCCGATCGAGTCGGAAACCCACCCGCCAAACACGCGAAGCAGGAGCGGGAAGATCAGCGAGAGGGTGAAGAACAGCCCGATCTGACGGATGTCGGCGCCCAGCTCGCGCAGGTAGACAGGCACCTGGACCGTCGTCATGCTGCGGGAGGCTTCGACGAAGAACATCGCGGTCAGGAAGAGACCCAGCTGGGCGTTGGCGTGGGTTCTCTTGGCCGGCTCCGTCGTGTGGGGCATGCTGGTCATCTAGCTGCTCAGGCAGTATCTCCGCTCGCCAGGGTTGAGATCGGAGAGCGGTGGTACTTGCGCGAAAGGCAAGGTGAGGCAGGCCACCTGCGCAGGCGAGCGGCATTCAGGATTTCGAGGCAGGCTCAGGAGAGGAATGGGAATCTTCCCCCTGGTGGTGGCATTTCCCGACAATCTTCGACATTGTGCCATGGACGTGACGGGAGCGCAAACTCTACCGGGAGTGTGTTGAAGGAACCCTGTGAGGGCAGCGATCTCGCTGGCGAAGGCGTCTTCGACAGGCTGATGCAGAGACCCACGAGCGGCAGAACATCTTCTCAAGAAGGGAGCACCTCATGACACACCAAATTGCCGCCGCGCGCGATATGGATGAGGTCATCTACAAGATGCTGCTGCCCGTGTCGATCTCGTTGGTGGCGATGAGGGTTTTTCTCATCGTGCACTCGGCCGCCGGGCCGGCCATGGCCATCGTCTCGCGGGTGGGGGACTTTCTGGGGAGGCTGCCATTCTGAGCGAAGCCCGAGGGGCTGTGGCCAATGCCAGGGCCGGGTTGGGCCGTGAGAAGCACGCAGACGGAGTCCGCCGCGCAAAGGGCGTGGCGATGGTTGCCCCCATCGGCGACTCGCGGAGTGCTCGCGCGTGGATGGGCTTGAAACCTCCCAGGACGGAACGTGTGGCTGACCCCCTCCGGCTGACGATTCTGCATACGAACGACATGCACGGCCGGTTGGAGGCGATGGCGCGTCTGGCCTCGTTTGCCCGGAAGACACGGACCCGGGCGGAGGCCGAGGGAAGGCGTGTTTTGCTGTGGGATGCGGGTGACGCCATCGCCGGCCAGGGTCCGATCTCGAGCATGACGCGAGGCGCGGGGCTCTCGTCCATCCTGGAGGCGATGGGCTACTCGCTCAAGGCCATCGGAAACACCGTCACGGCCATGTATGGGCCGCAGGCGATTTCGGCCGTGGCTTGCCGGGCCTGCTTCCCCATCCTGGGCGCCAACTTGCTCGATGGCGGCGGCCGGCTCCCTGCAGGTCTTCAGGAGTTCGTGCTCATCCCAATCGCCGACCAGCTCAAGATGGGAGTCGTCGGCCTCACCTGCCCGTGCAGCGGTCTATACGGGCCCGTCAGCCTCCGCTTCCTGGATTTCCGCCAGGTCGCATGCGACCTGGTCCAGAAGCTGCGGGAGCAGGGGGCAGGGCCGATCCTCGTACTCTCGCATCTCGGCTTGGCCGATGACCGGCGGCTGGCGGATGAGGTGAGGGGCGTCGATGTCATCATTGGTGCTCACTCGCACGACCGCCTCCCATCTGGGGAGGAGAGAAACGGTGCTCTCATCGTCCAGGCGGGCGAGTATGCGGAGTCCTTGGGCCGGGTGGACCTGACCCTCGATCCTGAGACCGGCCAGGTGCTGGAGAGAGCGGCCCGGCTGCTGGATGTGCCCGAGGACGAAGCTCCCGACCCGCTCGTGATGGTTGCGGTCGCTTCGGCCGAGCAAGAGGCCGAGAGGTTGATGGCGCAACCCGTGGGCGTGCTGGTCTCGCCCCTAGGTATCCACTACGAGAGGGAGTGCAGCCTGGGGAGTGCGGCCGCCGACGCGCTGTGCGAGTGGTTTGGCGCCGAGGCGGCGATGCTTTCCAGTGGGGTTCTTCGATCGGGGCTGTCGGCAGGGGGCGTGACCCTGGGGCAGCTCGAGGCCGTCTGTCTCTCGTCCGCCAGGCCGTTCCTCTCTGAGGTGCGCGGCGAGCAGCTTCTGGCTGCGCTGGAACGGGGTCTGGATCCCGCCATCAGCAAGGGCCGACGGCTTGAGAGAGGGGGGCAGCCTCCCGGAATCCCGCAGATCAGCGGTCTTGCCGTGGAGTACGACCCCGGTGCGGCGGCCGGCCGACGGGTTAGGCGGGTGAGGGTGCGCGGGGAAGCGCTAGATCCGGACAAGATCTACCGTGTGGCCCACACGGGTGTCGAGGTCCATCCGGGGCTAGGCTATCTGACGGTGGAGGAGGGTCGGAGGACTCTTCGCGAGGGGTCGGCGATGCTCTTCCAGGTGCTGGAGGCCTACTTGCGGCGTCACTCGCCCGTGTCGGCGCCCCGGCCGGGGCGATGGGTGTGGGTGGGAGAGGAGGAGGCGAGGACTGAATGAGCGGCCTCCGCAGCATGACGGGGTGTACAGGCTGGCGGGGTACGCCGCGGGTGTGCTTGGCTGGGTGGCGCCTGGCGAGTGGCGGCCGAAGGCGATGCTGGAGAGTAAGATGCGCGGTCGGCAGCTTATCTATATCGAATACGCACAACGGTTGCGCGTTGTTGCGGAGGGCCTCACTTAAGACCTATAATGAATGCGTGCCCAAGGGGGATCACACCGCTCCAGCATCGTTCCCACATTCCTCCCACATCCCTCCCACTCTGCTGCCACATCCGAGCCCCCGGGCGTTACTGCATGGCATCCCGGCAGGGGGATCTAGGGAGTTGCGTCCGAATAATCACTAGTTAAGTGTCCTCGCAGTTCTCAGGCATTGCAGGGCTCCACACAGGGGAGGACAGCATGGAAATCCATTTCGTCGACGTCGGCATCGGCAACATGACCATAGTGCTCATGCCAGAAGGCACCAAATTGGTCTGCGACTGCAACATAACGTCCGACAACAGGCAACGAGTCATGGACTACGCGAAGGCGGTCCTGGGCCGAGGCTCTTCAATAGACGTCTTCATCAATTCCCACCGCGACGCCGACCACATGAGGGGGATCAAGATCCTTCATGGAGCTCACCCCATCAAGACCATTTGGGACCCAGGAGTACCTGGCACGACCACCGACTCGCCCGAATACCGCGACTACATGGACCTCCGCCGCACCGTGGGCAGCAAGGACATTGAGGCTAGGAAGTTCTGGACGTACGGGGACGCGAAACTCAGATGCCTCAACTCGGCTTGGTCAGACTACTCGGACCCAAACCCGCAGAGTCTAGTTCTCAAGATTGAATATGCGGGCTCCTCTGCGATGCTTGCCGGAGACACTGATTACCGCCCCTGGAAGGAGAAGATCCTCACCTTCTACGACAAGGACTCCCTGAGCTCGTCGATTCTGCTCGCCGCGCATCACGGATCCATCACCTTCTTCGACGACCCCGCCGACACCAAGCAGTACTACACCGCCCACATCTCCGCTATCGCCCCAGCAATGACGCTTGTGTCGGTTGGCCCTAACGACTTCGGGCTGCCAGATAAGAAGGCGCTGGAGCTCTACGAGAAGTACTCCTCCGGATCGACGCAAGGCAACAAGCCGTTCACGACACAAGAAAAGGGCACGATGCGGCTGACACTTAAGGAGGATGGAGGCTGGTCACTTTCAACAGGCCTCTAGATGCCCATGGACAAGCTCTCCTACTTCGACACGCTCGCAAACCTCATCCCCGGCATTGTCGCACTCTGGGGCATCTCAGTGCTCTTCCCTGGGGTTTATGCCAGCCAGAGTGCCCTCTTCTCAAGCCCAATCCTTGGACCCATCGTATATGTCTCTATCGCCTTGGTCGTAGGCAATCTGGTCCAGTTCCTCTCCAAGATCACAGTAGAACCTCTTCTCCGCCTCACGTTCTGGCACAGACACTTGTTCTCGGAGATCTTCCTCGTCGAGTCCTTCGGCCGCCTCACTTCCGCCGGCCACAGTCTGTTTGTTGCCGCTGCGGCCAACAGACTCGGTTTCGCCCGGGCGGCACTAGCCCCGCTCTCCAACGACACTCCTCGCGCACATTCCGCGCCCAAGACCACCCTGGCTCTCTCGCACGCCATCTATCGGGTCGCGGACGCAGTCACTCAAGACGAGGGTCTCGCCGTAAAGGCGCACACACAGAACGTCTTCTATTCCCTGTATAGGAACCTCGCCCTTGTCCTCTTCGCTGGCGCTTTCGCGACTGTCGCCAGGCCCCTCACCCCTAACAACCTCAGCCCTGCTTTCTGGCTCCTGCCAGCAACGCAGCTTGCGGCGAGCATTGCCTTCTTCCTCCGTACAAGGGACAAGGGGGAGGCGTACGTGAAGGGACTCTTCTGGTCTCTGGCCGGATCCAAAGGCACCAAGTCGGATCGCTCGGGCGCGTAACAGCTCTCTGGAGCCGACCTGGCCAGCCCGGCATCTGGTTTCACCGCGAAACTGGCCTTGGGCTGGCCAGGCGGCTGAGCTTGCTGCCGTTAGGCAGCAGGCTGCCACGAGTAAGGAACGCATATGAGAATCGAGCTCGGCCTCGCACCTGGTCCCAAAGCCAGATCCTTTGCCGACTACCTGAACGCAGGTCTCCGAGCGGAGTTGTCCGGCTACTCCGCGTCCGCCTCCTTTGCTCAGGATGGGTCATTTGTAAGCGCGGTCACGGGCGCCATATCCGTCCACGGGCAGCAGCAGGTTCTCTCCTGGAGCCTGTCCAAGGGCCCCGACGGCACCCTTGCAGGCATCGAAGTCCAGGCCTCCGACGGACAGACCGAGGGTCCATGGATTGTCGCGGCGCACCGCATAGTAACATCTGCTCTGGCTGCCGCCCTATCAGAAAGGGTGCAGCGTTTCTTCAGGCGACGATTTCTGTTTTATATTGGCCCTCAGCTGGATGGCGAGTATTGGCTCCCCGGCCTGCGCCTCGCGCCTGCATGGCCTGACGACCCCCAGCCTCACCTCATCAACGCTGAACGCGTTCTGGCGGTTGACACGGACTTCGACGCCATCGACGACATGCATGCCCATGCGGTTTCGCAGGAAATGACACGAAGGACCGCCGCCCGTCTCAGCCTCCTTCTCGATGTTGGTCTTTATGAGCCGCCCTTGAACCAGATCTGGGTCTTCGAGGACGACCCGCAAACAGGACAGATGACGTCAAGCAGACGCCAGCCCGGTTTCACCCGTCCCGATATCATTGTTACCAAGATGCCCGAGAAAGGGGAGACTTGTCCCCCCGGGCGCTACTCCGGCTCCTTGAAAGCCACCTTCAGAGTTGCCGGAGAGGCCCTGAGCCTTCCCCCCGAGGCAAGACGCATCCTCCGCGGCGTGGATTCGCAAGGTCCTAGTGTCTCCGATGCATTCGACCGATGCGCCAGGCTCTACCACGTGGCCCTCGTGGTGGGAGCCCAATTCCCATCTGTTGCGCTCGCCTATCGAGTGGCAGCCATTGACGCCGTCGTGCAAGGGAACCCTCAGTTCGCCGGCTTCAGCGATTTCGTTCGCAAGAACGTGCAACCGCGCGATGGTCTCGAAGCCGCGCTTGACTTCCTTTACGCGTCGTGCAGGTCGGCCCATTTCCACGGCGGCCACTTTCCCATGGGTGAGTATGCCCGCCCCCATTGGTTCGATCCCATGATGGATCCATCGGACGTCGGCACCTGGGAGATTTCTAGAACCGCGCACCAGCTGGTGCGGGAGGCCATCGTTGCCTGGCTGTACTCCGTCACACCGCAGCTTGCGGAAGGCCCCGACTCTTCCCGGGAGCCCGAGTCGCCTGCCACCTAACACCCAGCTGCAGCCCTGGAAGACCCCCAGGACACCTGCCCAGACCGCAGGTACTGGGTCTCGGCATCTGGTCCGGCAGGCGTCCGGTGAGTTGGAAGGTGACTTGCCCGCCAGAATCCGCGGGAATGCGGCAGGGGGAGCCTGAGCCGCCGGGCAGTTGGGCTCGAGGCCGTTGGGCGGGTGCCTGGGCTCATTCCGCAAACTGGTACAGGGGGAAGGATAAACACCATGCTTGGCACCGTCGAAGGTACCGACTTTCGGCGACGTGTCTGCATTATCCTCGATGAGGCCGGCCGCCGCCGTGTCTTCCACATGCCTCGTACGCATGAGACGCGGGACCGGCCCCCCAAGCCAGGTTCCATAGTCACGTTCGAGCCGATCGATAGGGGTGCGTTCCTCGAAGCGCGGGCAGTCCGCATAGTCCCCTACCCCTTCGGCCCAGGGCACGAGATCGATCTTCACCAATTCCTTGAAGAGGTAGCCAACTGGTCGAGCGACTCTAGGTCTGAAGACACGCCGCGATACTTCTATCGCACCGACGCGATGCGCCACATCGAGAGCGGTCGTAAACCTATCGTCACGGGCCGAAAAGGCACGGGCAAGACCGCGATCTCTGAGTTCCTGACGACGCGAATGGACCCTCGGCTTCTTGCCCGGCTGCTAAGCTTCAAGAATTTCCCCTTCAACGAACTGTACGCGCTCGGTGACGCGGCATATCCGCCCCCCAACCAATTCATCACACTGTGGAAGCTCATAATTTACTCCGAACTCGCGCAGCTTCTCCGTGACAACCAGAGCATCGATCCGCTTGTTCGCGAAGAGCTTGAGAGAGTCTATCCCCAGGACCTGCGCGGCTCGCTAGGCATCAAAGTGGCGAGATGGACGTCCGGAGAGTTCAAGCTCGACCTCCTCGGCAAGGGCATCGGCATCAGCGGCACCAAGACGATTGACGAAACTCCGAGATCCTGGATCCAGCGGGTAGACGCACTCGAGCGCTTCCTCCTTGCCAATATGGACGATGCCACCTATCTCCTGTCCTTTGACTCCCTTGACGAGGACTATCACCACATCCTCGAGTCCCCGGATGCGCGCCAGTACACGGATCTCCTCACAGGGCTAATCAAAGCTGTTCTGGACGTTCGTTCGGTATTCCGCCGGCCGAGGTTCGCCGTTTTACCAATCGTCTTCCTCCGGGATGACATATTCAGGCAGCTCCACGACCCCGACAGGGGCAAATGGCTCGATCACGTGCTCAAGATCGAGTGGACGTCAGCTCAACTGCAGGCCCTCATCGCCCACCGTCTCATCCGGTCGCAGAATCCCGAAGCAGGCGATGCCCCGGTAGACGAATGTTGGGCACTCCTTTTCACTCCCGACGCGGTCAGGGATCCCTACTACGGAACGCCTTGTTCCATCTTCGAGTTCATCGCCTCGCGTACTCTGTTGAGGCCACGCGATTTCGTCATATTCCTGCGGCAATGCGCGCAATACCTCATCGAATCGCGCCGCGCCCGCGCATCTCCAGAAGTCATATCCGCCGTTGAAGAGGACTGCTCATCCGTCTTTCGCACGTTCCTTGAGGATGAGCTTGAGACCGCAGTGCCGAACATAAGGCAGATCTTCGACGTACTGTCGTTCATTGGATCCCGCCGCTTCTCTTTCAACAAGCTCTGCGACCAATACAACCGCCACCTTGGCTCCACCGGCGAGGACGAGCATCATCTGAGGAAGACCTTGGAGATACTCTTCGACTTCGGCATTCTTGGCCTGGCACCCGCCAATCGCCGCCCCGTCTTCAAATACCTGGACGCGGATGCTGCGTTCGACTTCACGGCTACGCTAGTGATTCACCCTGGACTGGCCGCATCGCTACGGTTGACAGCATGATGTTGAGTCCCCCGCCGGCTGTGGGCCGGGGCGGTGTGGCGCGCAGCGCCAGTGCAAGCGTGCTCAGTACCGTCTCCTGCCCTGGCGGGCGGTGCCAGGGGGTGCTTGGCCGGGACGGTGTGGCGCGCAGCGCCAGTGCAAGTGTGCCGAGACCGCGGGTACTGGGTCCTCGACAGCTCACCCAGCTAGCGTGCGGAAAGACGAGAGGCGACCTGGCGCCAAGTTGTGCGAGAATGAGTGGGGCGGTGCCTGGGCCATCGGGGAGCTTTCCGCATACAACGCGGGACAGGTTCCCCCAGGCCTGCTCCCAGAAGGGCTCCGGGACGATGTTCGCGATGCTCGGGACCGTCAGGCGGCGCCACCTACCTGGCTCCTATCCGATGCTCTGCGAGGAGGCGCCGTGAGGCTTGAGGTCGGGGGCCTTGATGTGTATTACGTTGACGAGTCAATGGATTCAGGGGCTCTCGCCATCACCGCCCTCGCCATCCCTTTCTTGAGGCTTGTTGACGGTACATGGACGCTCGTCTGGGAGGATCACTTCCGCAACATCAGAGACTGGCGCCGCCGTGCCAGGATTTCGACCAGGATACCTGTTGCGAAGGAGCTGAAGGGAGAGAAGCTTCTGTCAGGCAGAGGACGTTACAAGGACGGCAAGCATCAGTTCACGCGCACTGAGGCTACATCTGCCTACCGCACTCTGCTGGCTGATATAGGTTTCCTTCCAGACATCAGCGTCACAACCGTGATAGGAACGCCGAATTCCTGCCTCTTCGGGCATCGAAGTCTCGAAGCCCTGGTGATCGCTCTTTTCCAACGCGTTCGTAGGACGTCCGTTGAGCAGCGCCGCAATGGAATGATCTTCTTTGATCAGGGCCACGGCGAGTATCGGAAGCTATATCGGAAGTCCCGCGTGTACCTTCCTACAGGCTCCCGCCAAGGCGATTGGGGCCGAGGCCAAGCCACCATCAACCTCCCCTTGGACAACTTCACAAAGGACGCGAACATCAAGGAGTCAGAGCACTCATTCTTCATCCAGTTGGCCGACATGGTTAGTCACGCTGCCTTCCTGGAGGTGAAGGCCGAGCAGGGTCGCCTGACGGCCTGGCAGGCAGCAAGCGGCTGCTCAACCCTCTATGACGCAATTCCCCTCCGCGTGCTCAACACTCGAGCCTCGGCCGACCCCCAGGGTATGGTCAGGCTATGAAACAACGGGCTCCGTTGCCGGAGCCCGCTGGGGCAGATGCACTCCGCGGATCACAGCCCGCGGTCGCAACCTGCAATCACATAATACACCAATTCCACCCCACGTCAATTGCCGGGTTGCCCCCCAGGTCCTACAGGGAGGCCTAGGGATCCACTGGAGCCGACCTAGCAATCCTCGCGTTTTGGCTTTCGCGCGATACTAGCCCTGGCCCGGCCAGGCCGCTTCGCGAAGCTCGATACCCTTGGGCGGAAGCGCAGAGTGGGGGTGGTCTCTGGAATGCAGCAGGACCTGATACTGATCCCGGAATGGTGCGACAAGTGTGACCGACAGCGCTACTTCGCGGTCCCTACCGTTGAAGACGCATATCTCCTTGAGTGCGACGTATGCCATCACCTGTCGTCTTCTGTCTGGTGCCCCAACTGCGGAATGGGCGGAGATTTCGTGAAGAACTTGTCAAAGCGACCCTCTCGCTGGGAATGCCCGGGCTGCAAGCAAGAGCATCGCCTTCCCACAGGCTTCTACGAATCGCCGGTCGCTTTGCTTGCGGAGGAGCGGGTGCCGGCCGAACTCCGATCGCAAATTGTCCGCGAGCCTGCGCATGATCCACTGGTATTCCGGTTGATTGACCGAGCGGCAAGGGCCCTCTCCAGGCCGGTAGCTGTTGTCCTGTTTCTGGGTTTCATCGCTCTCCTGTCCATCCACGCGGCCTCACTAGTCACTGCCTCCTACTTCTTCCCCTTCGCCACGGTGTTCTTTGTCCTCACGGCAATTGCACTCTTGGTCGTGCTTCCGCCAAACGACCGCGTTTCGCTGCGGCAGTACTACCGAGACTGCCTCGCTCCGATTCACCCCGCGCTGCGGTTCCTTCCCGTCGTGTTGCTGCTGTACTCGCTGGGGAGCTACATCTATGGGTGGACGATCGGCCACGGAGAGCCCCTGAGCTCGCTGCCTGCTCCCCTCAGAGAGGCGGCGAGCTTCAGTGAACTCGTCTGTGTTCAGGCGCTTCTCATGGGGGCGTTGCTTTTCGGAGCACTGGTCCTGTGGCACCGGGCGCGCAATCGACCCAGCTGATCCGCCTGCGCATTGGGGGGAGAACTGGTCTCGGCTGGATGGAGGGCTAGCGCTTTCGACCAAGACCTCGCTTGGAATACCCCCGCCGGCACGCGGGATGGGTCATTGCCCTCCGCGCGGGGGACCCCCTGATCGATCGATGACGCGTGCAATGTGCTGGAAAGACGTGGCCCGGCCGCTAAGGACG